>JACQFG010000237.1 GCA_016200155.1 Planctomycetota bacterium
CAGCACCCATGTTTTGCCTGACTTCAACGTCGCGGATTGCTGTCTCGTGTGCGGCGCCGGCGTTCTACTCGTGCACTCGTTCTTCGTCACCGACCCGGCAACGCAAAAGGCCCCGGCCGTCCCGGTCGCGGTGGAGATGCCGGCGCCGATGCACGCGACTACCACGACCAGCGGCGTGTGATCATCATGAAGACCATCGTCTCGACGATCGCCGCCCTCTTTCTGGTCCTGTTCATCCTCACGACGTTCGTTCCCTATCCGCCGGCGCGGTCGGCCGCACTCAATGCCGGTTTCACCGACGCCGACATCGATACCGGGCTGCAACTGGCCTACGAGCGGCGTTTCTTCGCGTGGGCGACCATCGCGCTGGAGCTCGGGATCCTCTGCGCCTTCGCCCTGTCCGGCCTGGGACGCCGGTGGGCCGACCGCTTGCTCGAATGGACGGGCGAACGCCGCATCCCGGCGGCACTGGGAATGGGGCTGACCATCGCGGTCGTCCACGAAATTCTCTGGCTGCCGATCGGCATCGCCCGGCTGAATCACGCCTGGGCATGGGACACGTACAATCTCGATTTTGTCGGCTGGCTCATCGACCATGCAAAGAGCAGTGCCCTTTCCCTGGTGATGGGTGCCATCGCCGTCACAGGGCTGTACACGGTGCTGATCAAGTTCCCGCGAACCTGGTGGCTCGTTGCCGCCGTCGGCGCCAGCGTGCTGGGCGTCGCTGCCGCCTTTCTGGCGCCGATCCTCATCAACCCGCTGTTCAACACGTTCACGCCGCTTGGCGATACCCCGTGGCGCGACCACGAGCCTCGGGTTCAAGCCTTGATCGCCAAGGCCCAGATTCCGGTCCAGGAAATCCTCGTCGTCGACGGCTCGCGGCAAAGCAACCACAGCAACGCCTACTTCACCGGCTTCGGCGCCACGCGCCGGATCGTGCTCTACGATACCTTGTTCAAAAGGCAGTACACGCCCGACGAGATCGAATCGATCCTCGCCCACGAGATCGGCCACTGGCGCGAGGACCATATCAACAAGGGCCTCCTGCTGGGTACGCTCGCTGCGATCGCCGGCTTCTTCCTGCTGGATCGAATCCTGCGTTTCGCCATCGGCCGGGCGCCGTGGCGCCTGAAGAGCATTGCCGATCCTGCGAGTTTACCGTTGATCTTGCTGCTGATGTTTCTGGGCAGCTGGGTCGTTCAACCCGTTGCCAACGCGGTGAGCAGGCATTTCGAACGGCAAGCGGATGAGGTGTCGCTGGAACTGGCCGGGCAGCCCAAGGCGTTCATCGATACCGAACTCAAGTTGGCCCGCGACAACAAGGGCAACGTCGCTCCAACCCCCTGGAACGTCTGGCTCTTCGCCACCCACCCGCCGACCGTGGAACGCATTCGCATGGCGAGGGAATGGGAAAAATCCACGAAGGGCACGAAGGACACGAAGTAGAAACACGAAAGCGGAATGACGAAGAGCAATGAAATCCACGAAGGGCACGAAGGACACGAAGTAGAAACTCGAAGGGTGGAGAGAGGAAGAGGAATGAGGAATGAGGAATGAGGAATGAGGAAGTTGCTTTCGACTTCCCTATTCTCTATTCCTCATTCCTCATTGCATTTTCTTCGTGTTCTTCGTGGCCCTTCGTGGATCGTGGCCCTTCGTGGATCGTGGCCCTTCGTGGACGATTTCTACTTGGGCAACCGGATCAATCCATATCCCGTTTCATGATCGTGCCCCGGCGGCCCCAGGTCGAGCGCCGACTCGCGCATGCCGCGCGTCACCTGCACCGCCGTCCAGCTCTGCTGCTTCGACCACAACAGCGCCGCCAGGCCCGCGGCTTGCGGGGCGGCAGCCGACGTGCCCGCGAACGGCTTCTCTCGGCACAAACTCGGAAACGGCACCATCGCCACGAAATCGGGCTTCGGCAAACGGGAGTTCGGCCCGCACGAGCTGTACGCCAAGCGGTCGCCGCGTCCATCGACGGCGCCGACGGCGAGCACGTGAGCGCCGTCGCCCGGAAACGGAATGCTGCCGCGCGTGGTTGTGTGCTCCAGCGAGCCGCCGAGCACGACCATGTGAAACGCCTCCATCGTCGGAATAGGTGAATCGACGCAGCGAACTTTCACCTGGTAGGCCGTGTCGGCATCCGGTTCGAAGCGCACCACCGCCCGGCCCGCCTTGCGCGTCGCGTCGACTTGCAGGTAGGATCGCCCGATCGTGTCGCCGGTCGCGCCGTTGACGATCGAAAGCTGAAACGACGATTGCGTCGGCCCATAAAACTCGACGGCAACGCGCTCTTTGCCCCACGGCGTCAGCACGTTTTCCGCGCAGTCGCCGCGCCAGCGATGCCAGCCGGCGTCGTTGGGCGCATACAGGCCGCACCAGTGACGCTGCGCCGTATTGCCGGCACTCGCGAAAAAGAGGACGCCGTCGAGCAAAGGAGCGAGCACGCGATGCACCTCGCCGCCGCCTTCGCCGTCCGACCAGCTCGGCATGATCAGCGAGCACGACATCACCTTCGCCCCCTGGTTCTTCGCCCAGCGGACGGCGTCGAGGAACGACGCGGAACTATCGGGCTCCCAGTTGACGAGCAGGACCTCGGCGTCCGGCGCGATCGCGTGTAGCACTTCGCCGCACAGGATGCCGTGCTGGCTATCGCGCGCTTCGAGGTTTTCGTCCCTGCGGAAGGATCGGACGCTCACATTTTTCGGCAGCCCTTTGCCGAGGAACTGGCGATAGCCGCGAAACCCGCTGTCGAGGATGGCGATCTTGATCCCGTGCCCGCGCACGTCTTGCTGATGCCAGCACATGACGCCGAGGTTCGCGAGGTGGAGTTTGCGTTCGAGGGCCGGCGCTTCGAGCCGATCGGGACTGAGATGTTCCTGCGCGGTCTGCTCGTCAGACACCGAAGGCTGCGCCGGCGGAGCGCACGCCGGCACGAGCAACAGCAGCAGCAATAGCCAACGAATGGTTGACATCGTCTGAGCCCGAAGCGCAAGCGAGGTAGGGCGGTAAAGGCCGCAATACCCCCAGTATCGGCCACCTTCGCCAGCCATCGGCAACGATTTGACGGCGATGGCAAGATCGGTAAGAGAAGCCAGAGAAGATATGACAGGCAGAAAAGCCAAGCCCTGGGATGAGGTACTCCGAATCCCAGGGGTTCGGGAGCGCTGAGCTTGATTACCCAATCGCCGCCAGGTCCAGCGTGTGCCCGTAGCGCGCCAGCACCGCCTGACGCAGAGCCGCGTGCTCCGGCTGACGCAAGCTCGCATCGGCGGCGACCAGCTCGATCGCGTCGCTGCGGGCCATGTCCAGCAATTCGAAGTCTTGCAGCAGATCGCCGAAGCGCAGATCGCCCAGGCCGTGCTGGCGGGTGCCGAAGAATTCGCCGAGCCCGCGCAGGCGTGCGTCCTCTTCCGCAAGCGCGAACCCGTCGCTCGTTCGGCAAATCGCGCGCAGCCGCAAGCGAGCCTCCTCGGTCGTCAGCCCGGCGAACAGGTAGCATTCGCCGGCGACAGCGCCTCGGGTCACCCGGCCGCGCAGCTGATGAAGCTGCGACAGGCCGAAGCGGTCGGCGTGCTCGATGATCATCAGCGTCGCGTTCGGGACATCGACGCCGACCTCGATGACCACCGTCGTAATCAAGAGGTCGAGGTTGCGAGCGCGGAAATCGTTCATCACCTGCTGCTTCTGGTCGTCCGACAGCCTTCCGTGCAACAGACCGACGCGGAAGTCCTTGAACGTGCCGGCGCGCAGGATCTCGTACAGCTCCGTTGCCGCGGTCAAATCGAGCGTCTCGGATTCGTCGACCAGCGGGCAGACGATGTAGCCTTGCCGGCCCTTCTTCATCTCCTCACGGAAACGTTGGTAGATGCGTTCGCGCTGCGATTCATCGTGCCAGCGCGTCAGCACGCGCTGTCGGCCCGGCGGCAGCTGCTTGATCGTCGATGTGTCGAGATCGCCGAACACGGACAGGGCGATGGTGCGCGGGATCGGCGTCGCGGTCATGACCAGATAGTGCGGATCGACGCCGAGCTTCTTGACGCGGGCGCGCTGGGTGACGCCGAACTTGTGCTGTTCGTCGATGACGACGAGGCCAAGGTTGGCGAACTCGACGCCGTCCTGGATGAGCGCCTGCGTGCCGACGACGAGATCGATCTCGCCCGCCTTGATCTCGTTTAGCGTTCGCTCTCTTTCCTTCGGCGCTAGACTCCCCGTCAGCAACGCCCGCCGCACCCGACTGTTCGCGAGGTATTGCTCAAGTGTCTGCCAGTGCTGCTGGGCTAACACTTCGGTCGGCGCCATCAGGATCGCTTGATGCTTATTGGCGACCGCGACGAGCAGCGCATAGACCGCGACCGCCGTCTTGCCTGCCCCGACGTCGGCTTGCAGCAGGCGTTGCATCGGCCGATCGCTCGCCAGGTCCTTGACGATCGAGGCGACCGCGCGATCCTGGTCGGCGGTGAGTCGAAAGGGATAGAGCTTGCGGATGTGGGCATCGATTGCCGGCGTCGTCACGAGCCGCGGCGCCTGCTGCAGATCGCGCACGCTGCGCCGCCGAACCGCCAGGGCGACCTGCAGGACCAGAAATTCGTCGTAGATGAAACGGCGCCGCCCTTGCAATCCCTGCGGCACCGTCTCGGGAAAGTGGACGTGCCACAGCGCCTGACTCACGGCAGGATATTCACGCTTGATGCGCACGGGAGCCGGCAAGTTCTCGCTGACCGCGTCCGCCGCCTTCGTGAGCGCCGCCCGGATCGATGCGCGCAGATGTTCGGGCCGCAAGCCCTCCGTGAGCGGATAGACCGGGACGACTTCGAGCTTGGCCTCGTCGTCGTCGAGAACTTGAAAGCGCGGGTGGTTCATCTGCCAGTGATCGCGATACCATTTCGGCTTGCCGCTGAAGGCGACCTGTTGGCCGTAGCGCACCTTGCCGACAACGAGCAGCGAGTTGAACCAGATGCCGGCGACGCACTTGCCCTGCGGATCGGAAATGACGACGCTGGTGATGCGTCGGCCGTCCGGCAGTTCCTTGCCGTCAATCTCGACGACCTCGCCTTGCACCGTCTGCAGCGCGCCGGCCTCGATCTTGTCCATCGGCCGAACGTCGGTCAGGTCGTCATAGGAGCGTGGGAAGTGAAAGAGCAAATCGCCGACGGTGCGAATGTCGAGCTTGGCGAGCAGCTCCGCGCGCGCCGGCCCGACGCCCTTGAGAAACTGGACGCTCTGCTCCAGCGGATTGGTTCCGATATCCGCCATGGTTCACCCCGTGACGAGAGAACCATCCACGAAGGACACGAAGAACACGAAGGGGGAAATCAAAAAGGCCCACAGTAACTGATGTAGATTCAAACCCGATGGTCCGTTCCCCTCGGTGTTTCATCCGTGGCTATGTCTTCTTCGTGTCCTTGGTGTCCTTCGTGGATGGTTTCCCGTCCATCACCGTCGTTTCGTGCCGATCCAGCGTGGTCGAAGGCGCATTGGCATAGACGCGGGTATCGACGCGCTGGGCACGCGCCAATTCGATCTGCTCGGCGGCGAGATCGAACTCGAGCCGCGGCTCCTCATTCAACTGCATCGGCAGCCGCACCGTGAACGTACTGCCTCGGCCCAGCTCGCTGTGCAGCGTGACCTCGCCGCCCAGCAGCTTGCACAGCTCGCGGACGATCGACAACCCCAGCCCGGTGCCGGCGTGTTCGCGCGTCAGCGGATTGCCCGACTGGCGGAACTTCTGGAAGACGAGGTCCTGCTCATCCTTCGCCACGCCGACTCCCGTGTCCATCACGGCAATCGTCACATATTTCGTATCGGCTTCCGCCTTGAGCTGCACCCGGCCTCCCTCCGGCGTGAACTTGATTGCGTTCGACAGCAGATTCTGCAAGATTTGCTGCAGCTTGGTGATGTCCTGGCGCAGGCCGGGGATGTCCGGTTCGATCTGGCTGCGCATGTCGATGTTCTTCTTCTCGGCCAGTGGGCGGAACATGTTGAGCACGCCCTCGCAGACGTCGTGCAGGTTGAAGTTGTCGAGACGAACTTGCATCTTGCCCGATTCGATCTTGGCCAGGTCGAGGATATCGTTGATGAGGTTGAGCAGTTTTTGCCCGCTGGTCTGAATGTTCGACATCCAGCGGCGCTGCTTGTCCGTGAGCGACTCGCCCGACAGCAGCACATCGGAAAAGCCGAGAATGCTGTTGAGCGGCGTGCGCAGCTCATGGCTCATCGTGGCGAGGAAATCTCCCTTGAGCTTGTTCGATTCGAAGAGGGCCATGTTGGTCTGGGCCAGCTCATCGACCTTGCGATCGAGGTCGGCGTTGACCTTGCGCCACTGATCTTGCATCGCGACGAGGTGGCGCAACATGCGATTGAACGCATGGCTCAGGTCCTCGAACTCGTCGCCCGTCTGGATCTCGCTGCGGACGTTTAGTTCACCGGCGGAAATCGCGTCGGAGACGTCCTTCAGGTGCTTGACCGGCTTGACGATGATGTAGCGGACAATGATCCAGCTGCCGACCATGATGAGGATCGCGGTCGCGATTGCCGTGGTGGCGAGGATGGCGCGGTTCCAGTGGACGCCGTCCTCGATGTTCTTGGTCGGCATGCGGATGCGCACCATGGCAAGCAGGTCGTTCTCGGCAAGCGTTTTGTCTTTTTTCCTGGCGATTTCCTGATGGCACGCCAGGCAGTTGCTGCTGACCCGGATCGGGGAATAAAAGAGGAGCACCTGATCGCCGGCGCGTTGGCGATGATCGTCGGGCTTGCCGTCGCCCTTTTGAAATTCCTTGTACAGCTCCGTTTCATAGCTGTCGTCGAACTTGTCGCTGAGAAAGTGATACTGATATTCCCTGCCCGGCTCTTTCAGGACGGCCTGGTCGAGATTGCGCCAGTGCTTGGGCAGCTCGGCATGCTGCGAATCGTTTTTCAAGAGCGTCACATGCTGCTGGACCAGGATCGGCGCGACGAGCAATCGGCAGGTCGTCACGGTTTGTTCGTAAGCCAGATGCTCCGTCTGGTAGGCATACAGGGAAAAGCTGAGGAAGATGAGCAACACCACGCCGCTGCCGAAGAGGAATCGGCACTTGCGTTCGAGGCTGGTCTCGCCGAGCAGACGTTTGAAGGCACGGTAGGACATCGTGTCAACAATTGTATCCGAACGGGCCTGTCGCCGCCTACATCCGTTTCCGCTGACACTTCGGACAGAAATGCGTCGAGCGTCCCGCCAGCGTGATTTTCGCGATCGAGGTTCGACAGCGCAGGCAGGGCGCGCCGGTTCGGCCATAGACGCGGAACTCGTCCTGCATCTGGCCTTTCAATCCCGAGCCGCCGATGTAATCGCGAATGCTCGAGCCGCGCCGGTCGATGGCGCGCGTCAACACCTCGACGATGGCGTGCTGTAGCGTCTCGGCCTGTTTCGCTGTCAACGCTCGGCCGATCAGCGTCGGATGCAGGCTCGCTTCGAACAGCGACTCATCGGCGTAGATATTGCCGACGCCGGCGACGATCGTTTGATCGAGGAGGATCGCCTTGAGATTTCGCTGGGTGGCTCGAAGGGACGCTCGCCAGTAATCCGCATCGAGATCGAACGGCTCCGGGCCGAGGCCGTTCTCTGCGAACACGTCGTCCAGCGTCGCCCGGCTCGGATAACAGGTTACGCTGCCGAAGCGCCGGATGTCGCGGAAGCGCAGCTCGTTGGCGTCGTCCAGCGTGAAGACGAGGTGGGTGTGCGTCTCGCGCGGCATTTGTGCAGACGTGACAGTGAACTGGCCTGTCATGCCCAGATGCACGAGCAGCCACGGCTTCCCCAGATCGATCATGATCCATTTGCCGCGCCGTTGAATCGAATCGACGCGCTGACCGAGCAATTGCCCTTCCCAGGCGCGCGACCACGGGCGGCGCAGGGCTTTCCGTCCCGCCGTGATCTTCGCGAACGATCGGCCGACCAAGTGAGGCCGCAGATCACGCACGACCGTCTCGACCTCCGGCAATTCGGGCACGGCGACTCCTCCGTATTCGGCGACGTTGTTACAATTATGATATGGCAAACACACCACAATCCGTTCCCGATTCCCTCGGCCGATTCGGTCCTTACGGCGGACGCTATGTTCCCGAAACGCTGATGCACGCGCTGCGGCAGCTGTCGGAGCACTACGACGCCGCCCGCAGCGATCCCGAGTTCCAAAAGCAGCTCGACTATTACCTGCACCACTACGTCGGCCGGCCATCGCCGCTGTACTTCGCAGAACGTTTGACGAAATACGCCGGCGGGGCGCGCATATTCCTCAAGCGCGAGGACCTCAATCACACCGGGGCGCACAAGATCAACAACTGCCTCGGCCAGGCCCTCCTGTGCAAACGCATGGGCAAGCCGAGGATCATCGCCGAGACCGGCGCCGGCCAGCACGGCGTGGCGACCGCGACCGCGGCGGCGTTATTCGGCTTCAAGTGCCAGGTCTACATGGGCGAGGAGGACGTCCGCCGGCAGAAGCTCAACGTCTTCAAGATGCGCGCCATGGGAGCCGAAGTCGTCTCCGTCACGAGCGGCAGCCGAACGCTGCGTGACGCCATCAACGAGGCGATGCGCGACTGGATGGCGACCGTCGAAAACACCCATTACATCATTGGCTCGGTCGTGGGGCCGCACCCTTTTCCCATGATGGTCCGCGATTTCCAGGCGGTCTTCGGCCAGGAGACGAAGCAGCAATGCCACGCCCAGATCGGCCGGCTCCCCGACGTCGTCCTCGCCTGCGTCGGCGGCGGGTCGAACTCCGCCGGCATCTTTTACCCGTTCGTCAGCGACACCAGTGTCGAACTGATCGGCGTCGAAGCCGGCGGCCGCGGCGACAAGGAAGGCGAACACGCCTCGACGCTGACCTTCGGCAAACCCGGCGTCCTGCACGGCTCGATGAGCTACGTCCTGCAAACGGCCGACGGCCAAACCGCCAACGTCCACAGCGTCTCCGCCGGCCTCGACTACCCCGGCGTCGGCCCCGAACATGCCCACTGGAAGGACACCAAGCGCGTCCACTACACCCACGTCAGCGACGCCGATGCATTGGAGGCCTTCTCGCTGTGCAGCAAGCTCGAAGGCATTTTGCCGGCTCTCGAGACGGCCCACGCGATTGTGGAAGGAATGCGCGTCGCCGCGAAACGCAGCCACGAGGACGTTGTGGTGGTGTGCTTCTCGGGCCGCGGCGACAAGGACTGCTTCGAGGTGGCCCGACTGATGGGGGAGGAGATTGAGTGACAGAGGGTTGCGAACGCGATCGAAATCGGCGATAATTCATCATCAATCTTACAGGGGCCGACCATGACGCAATTCACAATTCCCGCCCAGGTGGTTAATGGCCACCTGCAACACGAGCAAAGCCTGGCCGAACTGGAAGGCCAGCAAGTGCAAGTGACGCTCACGGTGGCGCCGAAGGACGCCGTCAATGGCACGCCCAAACCAGCGCAGACGATGCCGAAGCAAAGCGAGGAGTCTGATCCGGAGCCGCCGCCGTGGCTCGAGATCGAGCACGACGTCTACTTCCCGATGACGGTCCCCGAGAAACCTCTCGGCAAAGTGAAAATCCATAAGCGGCGCGGCAAACCGTGCATCATTCTGCCGGAGGAGTTGCCGGATGAGTGATTATCCCTGGTACGGCTTGGCCGAGGACGACACGTTGCAGCAAGGCGATTTGTTGTTCGATTGCCCATTCGACGAATTTGAGACGACAGGAGAGGCTTTTGAGACAGCCTATGACGTAGTCGTCCTCAGCCACTCGTGCGATTTGGCGCACGACAAGCTGCCGATCGTCCAAGTTTGTC
Source organism: Planctomycetota bacterium (assembly GCA_016200155.1). Lineage (GTDB taxonomy): Bacteria > Planctomycetota > Planctomycetia > Gemmatales > Gemmataceae > SIAQ01. The sequence goes on from JACQFG010000237.1 coordinate 9,802, forward strand.
CCTTCTGGGACCTGGAAGCCCTCACCAAGGATGTCGAGTTTTTCCGCAGCAAGCGCGGCCGAGAGGAGTTGCGGCGCGGCGGGTTGCCGGGCTACCACTTGCTCAATCGTTGTGCGTTGGCGGAGAAACCGACCGATTTCCTGGTCGTCGATTTTCGCATGCAATTCGCCGTCAAGTTCGTTGATTTGAAAATGTTGGCGCGCGGTCAGAAGCCGCGGTTGCGCTTGTTGCCGCCATATCGCGAACATCTGGCTCAGGCGTTGGCGCGATTCTACATGCGCGTCGGCCTGCCAGTGGATATACCGGCATTCTGAATCACCCAATGCGGCGGCAGGGCCTGGGTCTATGCGCAATATCATCCGAATCGTTTGCTTATCGCTGCTGCTGCCATCGATCGCGTCCGCGCAGGCGCCGAAGCCGTTGCCCGCCGACGTGCGCGAAGCGTGGGAGATCGCCGGCGCCGAAGCGGGCTGGTTCTTCCTCGACGGCTGCGGGTATCAATTTGTCTGGTGCGGCAAGGGCGGGGGCAAGGGCAAGGCGAGCGAAATCGCAGGGTTTGGTCTGCGCGATCGCGTTGCCGGCCTGGCGAAACTCCCCGCGCCGCAGCAGCCGTTTGGCCTGCATCTGCCTTGGTGCCAGGTGACTACCGCCGAGTTGAAGACGTGGGCGACGTTCAAGCATCTGCACATCTTGAATCTGACCTGGGTCGAAATCGCCGATGCCGACCTCAAGGAAATCGCGAACCTCACGCAACTGCGAGCGTTGAATCTCACGCGCACCAAGATCACCCACGCGGGGCTCAAACACGTTGCCGCCTTGAAGCAGCTCGAAATGCTGCGTGTCGGCGGCGCCGCGCTCACCGATGCCGGCGTCAAGGAACTCCGGAACTTGCCGCAACTGCGCGACCTTGACCTCGGCCCGAGCCCGATCACGGATGCCGCCCTGAAGGACATCGCGACGTTGAAGCAACTTCGCGAACTCGATCTGTATCACACCAAGGTGACCGACAAGGGTCTGAAGGAGCTGCACGCTCTCGACAAGTTGACCCGGCTCATGCTCATCGAAACCGCCATCACGGACACCGGCCTGAAAGACATAGCTCGGCTCACGAACCTGGAAGAGCTTGCCATCGACGCCACCAAGGTGACGGACGCGGGCATGAAGGACGTCGCCCGACTCAAGCATCTGCGGCGGCTCTACCTGGCCCAGACGGAGGTCACCGATGCGGGGTTAAAAAACCTGGCGGGGCTAAACGAGCTGCAACGCCTGGGCCTCGACGACACCGCGGTGACTGACGCCGGGTTGAAGGAACTGACGGGATTCAGGAAATTGGAACTCCTCTATCTGCGAAAAACCAAGGTCTCGGACGAAGGAATCGCGGAGCTGCAGAAGGCGCTGCCGAACCTGGAAATCATGCACAAATCAATCGAACCGTGAATCGTCTCGATCTTGACCCGACTGACACGCGGCTGCGAAGATACAATAATCCACGTCGCCGCGGCCCGCTCCTCGGAGGTGCTTCATGACGCGCCGAACCACGTGCTCGGTCATCGTCGCTTTCGCCATCGTCAGCGTGCTGATCGATGCGCATCGCTCGTCGGCACAAGACAAGCCCGCGGCACCGGTCATCGCCGCATGGGAGAAGGCCGGCGCGGTGTTCGGCTGGGTCGATGCAAACGGCTGGTTCGACAAAAAGAAACCGGCGGGCGATGCGTTGCCTGCATTTCGGCTAGCGAAACTCCCGGCCGGGAAGTTGATGGCGCTGCCGGCGCCGGATGTTCCTTTTGGGCTGGTCGCCGAACGTGATCGACCCGAGCCGAAACCTGTCCCGGAGGGATTTCCTCCTGATTTTTCGTCGGCGCCCGACCTTTCGGCCAAGGAAATCAAGGCCATCGGCAAGTTCAAAGAATTGCGCTCGCTCCATGCCGGTTACACAAAATTCACCGACGCGAACCTCAAGGCGCTCGCCGGCCTCACGCAGTTGCAGACGCTGAATCTGTCGAGCACCGCAGTTACCGACGCCGGGCTGAAAGAGTTGGCCGGGTTCAAGGAGCTGCGCTCGCTCAGCCTCTGGCACACAAAAGTGACTGATAAGGGTCTCAAGAATTTGGCCGAGCTAAAGCAACTGCGGTCGCTGGAAATCGGACAGACGGAAGTGACCGCTGTCGGCCTGAAGGACCTGACCGGATTGACCGAGTTGCAGCACTTGGGCCTGTATTGGACCAAGGTCGGCGACGAAGGGATGGTCGAGGTCGGCAAGCTGAAAAAGCTGCAATCGCTCAGCCTCTACGGCGCCGGCATCACCGACGACGGCCTCGACGAGCTGGCCGGGCTGTCCGAGCTGGAGACGCTGGACCTGTCCTTTGCCAAGCTCACCGAGGAAGGCCTGGAGCCGTTGGCGAATTTCACGAAGCTGAAGTCGCTGGACCTGCGCATCCAGGGCCTGAGCGGCGACGGTCTGAAATATCTGGCCGGCCTCAAGCGATTGGAACGGCTCGACCTCACTTTCGTCGAGGTCACGGATGACGATCTGAAAAACCTGGCCGGGCTCGAAAAATTGCAATCGCTCAACTTGTGGTCGACGAAGGTGAC
>JACQFG010000262.1 GCA_016200155.1 Planctomycetota bacterium
AAAACGGTTGGGGAAAGCTAGGTTCTTTTGGATGCATCGAGGATGCACTGCAGACACGCGTCGTGCCACGACCTGAACTCGGGATGACGATTGAGCACCTGCTCCACTTCTTCGCGGTAGAGGGCGAAGACGGCGAAATACCAGATTCGTGTCTGGTTGTCCGGTTCTTCAACTGCGCAGACTTGTCGCAAATGCGGTAACAGGTAGGATTGCATCCGATTCTGGACATACTCCTTACAATCGGAGCCTGGATTCCGGTTGAGGTAAGCCGTTAGCTCCCTGAATGCATCCAGAATTTGCCACGCCCGTCTTTCATGGTCGGCAATGGTTTCAGCGCGTTGCAATATCGAATCGGCTCTGACAACTGCTGCTGGCCTATTTTCCATGGGTAGCTAACTCCAAAGGCATCTTGCGACTTTATATTGATTCTACCTGCAACGTAGGCTTCAGACGCCATTGCAATTCGCCCGTACTAGGGCTACGATGAAATATATGATCATCATCCGCTTTCCGAATCCCGAAATGGAACGCCGAGCCCTCGGCTACCTCGCCGGCCGATTCTCCTTCAAGACGTGGGCCACCGGCGAAACTGCTGTGCCGCCGCAGGCCCTCAGCTGGTTAGGGGCTGAAGGATTCTCGTTCATCGTCGAAGGGCCCGCGAAACATGAGCAGTCCGCAGCGCCGGTTCGAAATCCTAGTGCCTCAGCAGTTTAACGATGGTTCGCCCGTTCCCGACGAGCTGGTCGGCGAGACCATCGGTGAGCTGCGCGTCCGATTCGGCGCGCTTTCTTCCGAAACACAGATCATTCGTGGCATCTGGGAACATTCCGGTCAAATCTACCGCGACGAGTTCATCCGCGTTTTCGTTGATGTCGAGGATACGTCTGAGAATCAGCAGTTCTTCCGCGACTACAAGGAACAACTCAAGGTCCGTTTTCAACAAATAGACGTTCGCGTGACAACCTACCTTGTTGAAGTCTATTGAACCCAGTGGGGCCGCCATGATTTCACGATTCCTTCTGGTAACGATTTCCTTGGCGTGCGCGCAGGCCGCGTGGACTCAACCCAGTTCTACGCTCGACAAGCTCGACCCCGCCGCCATCGACGACGACGCACGCAAGGCCCTCGGCATCCGCGAACTCGTCGCCGTCGTCCGACCGCATGGCCGCGCCGTCGCGCACGTCGCCTTCTCGTTCGACGGCGGGTTGCTTGCGTCGTCAGGCTGGGACAACAGCGTTCACATCTACAAGCTCGGCGAGCGAGAGCCGAAAGCCTGGGCGACGCTCGATGCTAGCCCCAGCGGGATCGCGTTCAGCCCCGATGGCAAACGGCTCGCCACCGGCTGCGATGATACCCACGTCATCGTCTGGGACGTCACCGGCGCCAAGCCGAAGCAGGAGCACAAGCTCAGCGGGCACAAGAATCGGCCCTTCGCGCTGGCGTTCGCGCCGAAAGGAAAGGTGCTGGCTAGCGGGTGCTCTGACCCCGTGCTGCGCGTCTTCAAGCTAGACGATCTCACGCCGGAAGCCTGGGCCGTGGTGACCAGCGAAAAGACGGCGGCGCGCGGCATCTCGTCGCTCGCGTTCAGCCACGACGCGAAACACCTGGTCGCCGGCTGCCTGTTCGGCAAGGAATCGCTGCGAATCTGGGACGCATCGGGCGAAACGCTCAAGGCGAAGACGATCCCGGTCGCGGCGGCACGGGTCGTTGCCTTTTCGCCGACGGAGCCGATCATCGCGTTTGCCGGCGACGACGCGATCATCCATTTGTGGAAGCTGGGCGGCGACGGCATCGAGAAATTGCGAACGCTTGCGGGCCATCCCGGCAAGGCATTCGGTACGCCCGTCAAGGCGCTCGCCTTTTCGCCCGACGGCAAAGTGATCGCCACCTGCGGGCAGGACAAGCACGTTCGAGTGTGGAACGTCGCCAACGGCGAACGCCTGCGCGAATGGAAACTCGACGTCGAGCCACGCGCCCTCGCTTATTCTTCGGACGGCCGGCATCTCGCCATCGGCAGCAGTGACGGCACAATCTGCATTCTGCGACTCGAAAACAAAGCGAATTGAGCCGGGTTTCCTTTTGACAAGCCTCGTCCGCGCGGTATCATACTCGCAATCGTATGGCTACCACAAGCATTCCCAATCAGGCCACCTACTACAAGCGCTACCGCATGGAGCTCGACCTCGTCGCTCCGTTGCCCGCGGTGCCGAGCTTGCCGGCCGGCTTTGCGTGGATTCCCTGGGAAGAGCGACTGATCGACGCCCATGCCGACGTCAAGTGTCAGTGCTTCAAGGACGAGCTCGACGGTATCGTCTTCCCGAACTTGAGCAATCGCGCCGGCTGTGAACGACTCATGCGCGATATCTGCGAGCGCAGCGGCTTTCGACCGCAAGCGACCTGGCTCATCGCCCACAACGAAATCTACGTCGCGACGGTCCAAGGCGTCGCCGACCGCGTCGGCAATGGCAGCATCCAGAACCTCGGCGTCATCCCCGCCTATCGCGGCCAGCACCTCGGCCTCGCCATTCTCCTGCAAGCCCTGCACGGCTTTCGCCTCACCGGACTCGCCAAGGCAACCCTCGAAGTCACCGCCCAGAATGAGAACGCCATTCGCATGTATCGCCAGGTCGGCTTTCGCTTTCGCAAGAGCTACTACCGCATGGTCGAGCCGGCCACCTATCGCATTTCCGACCCGGCATGGGTGCTGTGAACGCTCCGGCTGTGCCCTCGTTGTCTACAGTGGTATAATCAATTGGTTGGGACCGCCCACGCCACGGTTGAATATCGGTGGAGGAATCGACGATGTTCATCCGAGTCGCCGAGCCGGGCAGGCCCAGTTTTCAGCTGCGCAAGAACGAAGAGGGCCTGTCGGTCTTCGACTCCGATGCCGTCGATCCACCGCTGAGCGGCGACGAGATCCTCGACGCCTTCCGGGCCGACAGCCTATTGGTTTCACGGTCGCGGCAGGGGGTTGAGGCAAAGGGATTGACGATCGTAAAGATTGAGGGATCAGCAGTATTGCCTGCGCGTCTCCGCGAGGCCCATGCCGAAATTCGGCGCGGACTCAACATGACGAGAGCACAGTTCAAAAAGGCATTGCAGGAGCTGGAGTAACATGGCAACCGTCGCAAGTCCTCCGATCAATGTGCCCAGCGATCTGGTCGACGCCATTCGGTCCTTCCCTTCGGAGCGCGTTGTCGAACATTGCGGGACGCGCTGGTCGGTTTCGCCGTTCGACATTTATGCCACGTGCCCCAAATGCCGGGCGGAGGTCAAGCTCCGCGCGTTCTCCGGATGCGCCGAAATCGAAGACGTCTTTGATGCCGTCTTCGAATGGATGAACCAACCAAAAACCGAACAGTTGATTCGCGACCGCCAGCGAGCAATCGGGAATGATGCATGAGTCGAATTCTTTCTCCATGGTAATCCATCGTGCCGCAACAAGTTTTTCAACATACGTTCCCCAACGGACTCACGCTGCTGCTTGAACGCATGGATCACGTGCGTTCGGCGGCAGTCAACTTCCTCGTGCCCGCCGGCTGCGTTTACGATCCGCCGGGTCAGCTCGGCCTGGTGTCGATCTTCTCCGACATGATCACGCGCGGCGCCGGCGATCGCGATAGTCGGGCGCTGACGCTGGCGATGGACAGCCTCGGGCTCGATCATTCGGAAAGTGTCGGGCAGCTGCACCTGCGTTTCTGGGGCTCGACGCTGGCTCGCAACATCCCGCCGGCCCTCGAACTGTTCGCCGACATCCTGCGTCGGCCGCACCTGCCGCCGGAGGAACTGGACGCCGTCAAGGAGCTGGCGCTGCAAGATTTGCAAGCATTAGAAGACGAGCCTCGCGCCAAGGTCATGGTCGAGCTGCGCCGCCGCTTCTGGCCCGCGCCCCTCGGGCAGGATCGTCGCGGCACGCCGGAGAGCATAGAACGGATCACCCCGAAGAATATGCGCGCCTTTCACGATGCCCGCTTCGGGCCCAAGGGAATCATCCTCTCCGTTGCGGGCAATATGGAATGGCAACTGCTCCGCGATCAAGTCGAAAAGCTGTTCGGCGATTGGCAGGGCGCCGGCACGCAGCCGCCCGAGTTGACGCCGCCGCCGCGTGGCAACGCCCACCTGCCCAAGGACACCACGCAGACGCAGATCGTCATTGCCTATCCGAGCGTCCCGTTCGGGCATCCCGATTACTATGCCGCGCTTGGCGCCGTCCAGGTATTGTCCGGCGGCATGGGCGCCCGGCTCTTTACCGAGGTGCGCGAGAAACGCGGGCTGTGCTATTCCGTGAGCGCCAACTATCAGACCTTCAAGCAAGTTGCCGGCATCCTCTGCTACGCCGGCACCACCACCGAACGCGCCCAGGAAACGCTCGACGTCACCATCGCCGAGCTGAAACGCATGACCGACGGCGTCACCGAGGAAGAAGTGCAGCGCGTCCGCGCCGGCCTGAAGTCGTCTGTCATCATGCAAGAGGAATCGACGTCGTCGCGTGCCGGCGCGCTGGCGTCCGACTGGTACTACTTGGGCCGCGTGCGCTCCACCGAAGAGATTCAGCAAGCGATCGATGCGTTGTCGCCGGCAACGATCCTCGAGCACGTGAAGAAATATCTGCCTCGCGATTTCACGATCGTGACGCTCGGCAAGAATCCGCTGCAACTACCTGTTTAACTTGTTTACGTTTCGCGCTCGCGCGGCGCCGCGCGAGCGCTAAACGTAAACGGGATCAAGGAACCATCAATGTCCTTCCATAAACACACGCTCCCCAACGGCCTCACGATCATCGGCGAGATCAGCCCCTCGGCTCGTTCCGCTGCCGTCGGCTTTTTCGTCAAGACCGGCTCGCGCGACGAGACCCCCGAGGTCTCCGGCGTCTCGCACTTTTTGGAACACATGGTCTTCAAGGGAACGCCGCACCGCACCGCCCTCGAAGTCAACTACGATTTCGACAAGATCGGCGCTAGCTACAACGCCTTCACCAGCGAGGAGAACACCGTCTTTTACGCGGCCATCCTGCCCGAATATTTGCCGCAGGCCGTCGATATCCTCGCGGACATCCTGCGGCCATCCCTGCGCGGCGACGATTTCGACATGGAGAAAAAGGTCATCATCGAAGAGATCGGCATGTACGACGATCAGCCGATGTGGTGCGCCTACGACAACGCCAAGAAAGCGTTCTTCGCCGACCATCCGCTCGGCAACAGCATCCTCGGCACCGCGGACAGCATCACCGCCCTGTCGCGCGACCAGATGCAGGCCTACTACGATCACCGCTACGTCGCTCCGAACATCACCGTCGCCGTCGCCGGCAACTTCGCCTGGCCCGACGCCGTCAAGCTGATCGAGAAGCAGTGCGGTCACTGGCCGACCGGCTCGGCCCCGCGCCCCGACGTTCGGCCCGCGCTGCCGCGCGCTCATCTGCAAGTGATGACGAAGGAGAAGCTCAACCAGGAGCAGGTGTTCATGCTCGCCCCCGCTCCCGCCGCCGATTCGATGCAGCGCTACGCCGCCGACGCCCTCGCCATGATCATCGGCGACGACTCCGGCAGCCGGCTCTACTGGGCCCTCGTCGATCCCGGCTATGCCGACTCCGCCGACATGAGCTTCCACGATTACGAAGGCACCGGCTCCTATTTCACCAGCTTCAGTTGCAAGCCGGAAAAGACGCAGGACAACCTCGCCCTGATTCAAGAAATCCTGCGCGAGGTCCAGCGTGAAGGCGTCAGCGAGGACGAACTCGCCGTCGCCAAGAGCAAGATCCTCTCGCGCGTGGTCCGCGGCAGCGAACGCCCCATGGGCCGCATGCAAGCCCTCGGCATGGGCTGGACCTACCTGCACACCTACCGCAGCGTCGATGAGGAACTGGCCAACTTCGACGCCGTCAGCCTGAAGGACATCCGCGGCGTGCTCGATAAGTTCCCGTTCGACGCGCTGACGGTGCTGGCGCTGGGGCCGCTGGCGAAGTTGGAGTAGGTTGGCATACTCTTGTATCCATGAGTCATTAGACCTATTGGGGACGTTTGGTCACAAGGAACGACATGGCAACTGCACAGCTTGAATCACTGACCGATCTCTACGAACAAGACGAAACTGCCTGGCTAGAGGCGATGGCCAAGCTGGTGGCGCGGAAGCAATACGCGGACCTGGATCACAAGCACCTCAGCGAGTTCCTCACCGACATGGCTAAACGTGATCGACGCGAAGTCTACAGCCGGCTGGTGACGTTGATGTGCCATTTGTTAAAGTGGCAATACCAGCCTGATTACCAGACAGGTTCCTGGCGCAGCACCATTCGGCAACAGCGCATCGAACTGAGGATGCTCCTGGAGAGTGGAACCCTCCAAAACCACGCAAATGCCATCCTTGCGGACGCGTACACCGATGCGCGCAAGCGCGCCACAGATGAAACGGGACTTAAGGTAAACAAATTTCCCAAAGCCTGCCTTTGGCACGTCGATGACCTTTTGGCCGATGATTGATCGACCAAGGGCGAACTCTGGCTGAACGCATCGCAAAGGCGGTAATTATTCCGGCGCGGGCCCTGGGGCCGTTGGCGAAGCTGGAGCAATCGTAGGGTAAGTTCATGCGCAAACGCGTGCTATTAATATCGGTTGGCATGATCTTCGTCGTTGCCGGGATCGCCGCTGTCCTTGGGATCCTATTCCTGATTTCGTTGGCAAATCAAGAGCCGACGACGAAGGACGCGAACTATTATCATGATATTTACAAGAACGGTGGCTATTATGCCCGGCGCCATGCTAATCATGAATTGGCCAAAGATCCAGCCAAGGGAGTGCCAATCCTCATCGAAGTGTTGTCGAGAGAGAAACTAGATGACGCGGAACGTTGCCTTTGGACGATCGGGGCCGATGCAGTGCCGGAATTGCTCGACCTAGAGCAGAAAACGGACAACATTCGACTTCGATGCAGTCTTCTAAGAGTACTCTACAGCATAGTGCTAGAAGATAAGGCCAAGGACCAGGATCGAGAGAACATTATCAAAGAACTCGCCATAGCATTCTCAGACAAATCGCCGGAGGTTCAGAAGCACGCAGGTTTGGGCCTTTCAATTCTGAGGGGAGAGCGTTCGGCGCCCGTATTGAGAAAGCTATTAAGCGACGAAGCTTTACCGAAAGAGACGAAGGAAGCCGTGGCTGAAGCGCTCAAAGTGGTCACCCGCGGCGAGTAATCGGCTATTTGAGATACTCGTTTGCCAATCGCTGGATGCGCGCCCATCACTTCACTCTCAACATTACCGCTTTCGCCGCGTGCTCGGTGTTCTTGCCTTCACGCTTCGCCAGCACCACGATCGGATGGTCCTGCGCCTGCACCCATGGCTCCGCGTACAGCACCACCGTGCGGCTCGTCTCGTTCTCGTTGACGAGGATGCCGTTCAGGCCGATGTCGAGGACGCGCACGCCGTGCGGCAAGCCGCGGACCTCCAGCGGCACGCGGCCCTTGAAGCCCTTCATGCGTTCGATTTGGACCAGCAGCTTCGATTGGCCGCCGGGCTTGAGATCGACCGATTCGACGTCGGTCCAGGTCCGCAGCTCGCCCTCCGGGATCGCTTGCGGATTCAGGCCCGCGGATTCCTTGATCTGTTTCTTGCCATCGATGATTGCTTCGCCAATTACCTTCATCGGCAGCTTCGGCAGAGCGCTCGGCGCGTTGACCTGGGCATACAGCGTTACGGCCGTGCTGAACGCGCCGGCCTCGATCCTGGTTGACGGGGCGCTGAACCCGGGCGGCAGATTTTCAAAGCGGACGTCGATCGGCCCATCGTAGCCGTCGATGCGATCGACCGAAATGCTGAGCGAGGCGCCGCCAAAGTTGTGGACCATGGGCGTGGTCGGCGTTGCGCGAATCTCGAAGCTCGGCCGCGGCGGACGCACCGTGAGCCGATAGCCGAAGTTGGCGCCGCCCATGCCGCGCGCGTCGGCGATGCGGACCTTGTACTCGCCGTCGGCGGGCGGGTCGAAGATGATGCGCGAATCACGGCCATAACCGGGACCGCCGTCGTCGTTCTTGTAGTAGAGCGTGAACACGGGAAAGCCGTTGGGCGGAAACGCCGTGCCGGGCGGATGGACGTTGACCTTGTACATTGGGGTGCCGTTGGCGTGATGCGTCGGCGTGGTGTCGAGATAGCCGAGCCGTTTGCCGTCGGTCGCGAAGAAGTTGCAGTCGGCGTCGGGATGCGTGGGCAGCTCCTTGATCTTCATCAGCTCGTTGCCGATGTAGAGAAAATCGTTGATGCCGAGTTCGCTCCACGTCTCGATGCGGATGTTGCCCTGGGCGGAATCGTGATCGCGGAAGGTGACGTTGGTCTTGGCCTGCGAGCGCAGCACCGCGCGCGGCACCGGCTGATCGTTCTTGTCGAGGATCTCGATGATGGAGTCGAGCCGGCTGCCGATGCGCCGGGCGTTGACCTCGACAATGAGGCGCTGGCCCTTGTCGGCCTTGAAGGTCCAGACGTCTCTTTGATTATCATTGATAATACGCCCATTCGCGGTGCTGTTGACCTGCATCTTGCCGCCGGCGATCACCTCGGGCAATTCGCCGACGACGATCTGCGCCTTGCCGAGTACGCCAGCGCCGACCGGCAGCGCGATGACCTGGCCCGGCTTCGCATCGGCCGGGATCGACATGGGAATCGACTTCTTCGGCAAAAACACGCCCTCGAGATGGATGTGGCCGTTCTCGCCGCGCATCATGCCCATCGGAAAAACCGACGTAACGACCGGAATCTCGCCGAGCTTGAGCTGATACTTGAAGTCGGCTCCGCCGCGGTATTCGCGATCGCGCACACCTATCGCGTATCGCCCGGCCTGGGTGAAGGTGTAGCCGAGATGCCCCTCAAAGCCAGTCGCGACGATGCGACCCGCGCTGTCGGTGATGGTCAGCACGGGATCGAGCTTCGATTTCGCATCCTTGGTGAGCTGAATCCCAAGTGGCTGGCCTTTCTTCGCGTCGAAGCGGTGAACGTTGACGGCGCCGGCGCGATCGAGCGATCCGGCAATGTCGGTAACGGGCGGCGTTTGACCGCGCAGGCTCGTTGCGCTCGCCTGCGGGCTTGGCGCGGGCTTCTTCTCCCCTTCTCCCTTTCTCCCCTTCTCCCCTTCTTTGGCTCGGCCGAACTCGTGCGCCACCTTGCCCGACTTCATGTCGATCAACTGCACGATGCCGTCGTAGCGGCCGACGATGAACTGCCCGGCGTCCTCGCGCAGCGCCAGGCACATCACGGTCTCGGGCTGCTTGTCGTAGACCTTGCGTTCGACCATTTTCTCGATGTCCCACGCCTTGACGACGCGGTCTTCGCCGACGGAATAGAGCGTCTTCGAATCGCTGGTGAAGACGAGTTTCTGCACGGCCCCTTCGTGAGCGAACACCGATTGCCGCAGCTTGGCGCCGGTGCGCGTCGGCTCGTAGACGCGAATGCTCTTATCGACGCCGCCGGAGACGAGGTACTTGCCGTCGGGGCTCCAGGCAATGGCGTAGAGCCAATCGGTCGCTTCGCCGAGCGTGTAGAGGAGCTTGCCCTTCTCGACATCGAAGACCTTCATCGCCCGATCCGCGGAGACGGAGGCGAGCATCGTGCCGTCGGGGTTGAACGCGAGGCCGTAGACGGCGTCGCTGTGTTCTTTGAGGACGGCAGTCTGGAGCTTCCAGTTTACCAAGGTGTGAATGTGAATTTGCGAATCGTAGCCGGCAGATGCGAATCTTACAGGACCGATCCGAACGGATGATGCCAAATCTAGAATCTCGTCGGAGTGCTTTCCGATGGACACATCCAATCTCAGAAAATGCAAGCCGCCTCCCATAGCCCAAATGCCCTCTCCATGAATCGCTGTCACATTCATTGGCGTCACAAACTTTTTTTTCTCGACAGGCTGTTCGGCAAAATCGACCGTGCTGATCACTTTCTGTCTCGCGATCCAGAGTTTGCTCGACGGGTAGCCATCGGATTTCGGTTCATATGCCAGGCCCGTCACCGGCGCAAGCACGTCCACCTTCGGCTCAATCGTCGGCAACACCACCTTGAAATCCGCCCCGTCATCCCGCGCTCCATCCTTGACCCACGCACGCAACAACGCCACCTCGTCCTTCGTCGGCTGGTACTTCGCCTTCGCCGGCGGCATCGTCGGCTTTTGCTTGTGCTCCGTCAGCAGCACCAGCTTGCTCTTGTCCGGCTGGCCCGGCACGATCACCGGCCCCGCGTCGGCGCCTTCCATCATCGCCTTGTGCGTCTCGAGGCTCAGCGTCCCCTTCTGCGTCTTCGCGTTGTGGCATTCGAGACAATACTTCGTGATCAGCGGCCGGATTTGCTTCGAGTAACTGGGCGCCGGTTGCGCCGTGACGCCGGAAACGCCGACGATCACGGCCAATAAGGAAATGATGAACCGATTCATGGAAATACCCTGTCTTCGTTTAGCGTTCGCACGGCCCCGCGAAGCGCCGCGAACGCTAAACGGGGATCACCGATTGAACAAAAACTCCCGCCCCGTCAGCACCGACCAGCACAGGTCCTCCAGCACCTCGCGGCGCGTCGATTGCGGATCGCGCGATGCCTCGGCCATGATCTTGCGGAAGCGATCCATCTCCGACGCGTTCGGCGACCGACACAGCGCGAGCATGAATATCCGGCGGATCGCTTCGTCGTCGCTGATCTTTTCGCCGAGCCAATCCTCTATGCGCGACTTCTTCGAGCGCAGCTTGTCGTTCAGCGTTTGGCCGTTCGCCAGGTGCAGGGCTTGTGTGACGCTCGATTCCTGCTGGCGTTCGCAAGAGCACGTTTGGCCGCGCTCCGGTCGGCCGAAGGCGTCGAGGAACTGCGAGATCAGTTGCGTGTCGGGAAGCTGCAACGCGCGGGTGCCGAGCGGATAGTCGGCTGTCCCCGCATCGCCGCCGGACGGGCCGAGCGATAACTTCGTGAACGCCGTCGGCACCTTCGTGACGGAACTGTAGGCATCGAGCACGACCTCCGCGGGCAGACGCCGAATGATGTAGCGCGAGTAGAAGCGGTCATCCGCCTTGTTGGCCGCTCGCGGCGTAGCAGAACGCTGATACGCCGCCGAGTTCATGATCGAGCGGATCAACTGTTTGACGTTGTACTTGTTCTTGACGAAATCCTTGGCGAGCGCGTCGAGCAGCTCCGGATTCGACGGCGGATTGGTTTGCCGCAGGTCGTCCTCGGCTTCGACGAGCCCGCGGCCCATGAAGTTGCGCCAGACGCGATTGACGAGGGCTTTCGCGAAGTACGGATTGTCCGGCGAGGTCAGCCAGTCGGAAAAATATTCGCGGCGATCCTTCATATAGCCCCGGCTTAAGCCGGGGCTATTTGGGAGCGGCTTATAATCGAGCGGGGCCGGCGGCATGGCGATGCCGCGGCGCGGATGCAGCACGTCGCCGTCGCTCGCCGACTGGATGCTGAATTCGCCGGGGCGGTCGCCGTTCTTGATCGCGACTTGCGAAAACAGGTTCGCCATGCTCCAGTATTGATCCTGCGTCCACTTCTCCAGCGGATGATTGTGGCATCGGCAACACGTGATCGACATACCCATGAACGTGACGGCCGTCGATTCGGTCAGGTCGCTGATGTCCTTGTGCAGCATGAAATAATTCGCCTGCCCGTTCTGCAGCGTATTGCCGCGCACGGTCAGGATGTCACGGGCAAAGCGGTCCCACGGCTTGTCGTCGGCAACACTCTGACGCACGAAGTGATAGAACGCCCGCATGGCTGGCTGCGGCAGCTTGCGGCTCGAGATCAACAGCAGGTCCGACCACTTGTACGACCAGTAATCGACGAACTCCGGCCGGTCGAGCAGCGCGTCGATCAACTTTGCCCGTTTCTTCGCTGACGCTTCAGGCTCTGACACAAACTTCTGCACTTCCTCCGGCGTCGGCAGCACGCCGAGCGCATCCAGATACGCTCGGCGGATGAACTCGTGATCGGCGCACTGCGGCGACGGCGGAATGTTGAGCGCTTCGAGCTTTTTCAGGACGTGGCCGTCAATGAAGTTATGCCGCGGCGAGGCGGCAATGACCTTCGCATCGATTTCGCCGGGATACGGCGACACGATCTGGACCAATCCGACGCGACCGGAGAAAATCGCGACAATCGATGCCTCACCGCTGCCCGCGACCTTGACAAGGCCGCTGTCATCGACGCCGGCGACGAGGTCCTCGGTGCTGTTGAACTTCGTCCAGCGCGTCACGTCCTCGGTGTGCCCATCGGAATAGACGGCACGGACGAGCACCTGCAGCTCGTCCTTCGGCTCCAGCTTGGCGCGCGAGGGAAAAACCTCGAGGCGGTCGAGCGTGGGGTCCCCTTGCTTGCGCTGCGGGCTCGTGAGATGCGCGCCGCTCGCGATCCAGTCGCCGAGCAGGCGAAACTCCGGCGACTTGACGTCGAGCTTGAGTCCGCCCCCATGAGGCAGTGCGAGCGTCGGCTTCATCAGCATCAAGCTGCGCTGAGGCTCCTGGCGATTGACGCGCCGCGCCCCGGCCTGGCGCGTCAAGACGAAATGATCGCTGGCCGGATCATAGCCGCGCAGAGACAGCTTCATGCCGCCCTTGCCCGCGAGCGCCCCGTGGCACGCGCCGGAGTTGCAGCCGATCTTCGTCAGCACGGGGATAACGTGATTGGTGAAGCTGATCGCGGCCGGCTCCTTCGTCTTCTCGACCTTGACCTTGATGACGGCACGCATGTCATCGCACGCCGCCGAGATGTTTGTCTCGCCCTTGCCGACCGCCTTGACGATCCCGCCTTCCTCGACGACCGCGATCTTGGGACTCGAGGAAAAGAACTCCGCCCGGCTCGTGACGTCAGCGACGATTTCGCCGTTCTCGATACGCACAACGAGGAGCCGCTGCGTCGCCTGCGGCCCGGTGAGCGTGACGGCGCCGGGCTGGATTTGCAGCGACGGTTGGCCGGGGAGGAGCATCAACGCGGATAGAAGTATTGGTTGCATGGTTGCTTCCACTATGGATGGATGTCGTACCGTGAGGGCGGAGCGAGCAGACACAACTCGTTACGGCGTCGGCTCAGGATCACGTCGAAGTGATCCATCACATCGCGGCCCAGAATGCTGAAATCCGTTGCCAACGGATCAGTGAACGCCGCAAATTGACCTTGGACGGTCGCAGGGCTTCCATCCGTGGTCTGGAAACTCAAGGTTGCTTGCACCTGCACGAAGGCTTGAGACCCGCCAATTCCGCCCAGCGACACACCTGAGGGTGCCGGCGCGGTGGCTCCACCCAGCTTGACCAGAAGAGCCTCGCTGAACACCGTTCGGTCCGCGCCCGGATCGACGAGAAATGTCTCATCGAACCTGACGCCGCTTGGACCGTCGACCCGCACCAGCAGGACGGGACGAACGACTCCATCATCACACAGACGCCATTCACCGGCGATTCGCATAGATTCTCGGTCCCTGTTCAAGGCGGACATATTGCACGATGGCACCGTTGTCTTCCGGATGAGCCGTTGCAGCCCAGGCCCACGCTTCTTCCGCAGATTCCGCGATGTGCCCTTCTTGAGCGGCAACGACGACGAACTTGCCTCGCGCTTGTGGCAGGAATCGGACCCAATGGTGAGCCAGCCAATCGGCATTGCGCCTTCCGGCCTCGATTTGCGCATTGATCGCCGCGGCCTTCACGGGATCGTCGATTGTTCCGAAAACGAGTTTTGAGTTATTCATCGCATTCATTCTCCCTTCCGGGCCGGTCCGCTTCACGACTTGCGCGCCCATGAGCCAGCACTTCGTCAAACGCCGGCTCGTTCTTCATGGAACCGATGACGCGGTCGAGCCAATCCGGCGCCGGCCTGCGCGGGTTGATGGCGTCTTGCAATTCGCGGACCGCTTCCTCCAACGCCGTCATTCGTTGCTCTATCGTGGCTGTGGCCATGCGTCACCTCACTTCGATGGATCCTTTCAGCGCATTCGTTGACGGGACACTAAGTGTTGTCCCGCGGCGGCGCTGCCATTCCTCCTTGAATTTGTTGAATCCCGGCAAATCCTCTTCTGTGGGCTCCTTTGGCGAGCAATGGGCATAGAAAGCAGACACTTGGTCGGCAAAAGCAAATACAGCGTTACGCCAGTCTGACCACTTCACTTGCCATGCCCGGCCATCTGCCGCACGCACGACAACTCCTGCTCCGCTGGTATCGTGACAAACTTCGAAGTCCTCTCCATTCGGGCATCCTGAAAGGGCAACATCATCCTGGCCCGGCAGGTCCCACATTGCGAATCCGCAGCAGGGAAACAACTGATCGCCAACTGGCGCCTCTTTTGTGTGCGGACGGGACAGAGTGCGAAGCAAATACAGCGCTGCGGCGCTGACCGTTAAGTCCTTGCCATTTGCTCCCAGTAGAATATCGCTGTCAATTCGAAAATCGACGTCCCCGTGAGCGCACAGATCCTTGCGATCATCGACCTCATTATTGATCCAATGAAGATTCAAAAGCCGAAGGATCACCACAGGTCACCCCCGTCAAAACAACTCCCGAATCGCCCCGATGCCGAAATCGACCAGCGGCAACGGCCGGTTCTGCGGGCCAGGCAGTTCGCGGTGCGGGTCCAGGCCCAAGCCGCGATACAGCGTCGCCGCGATCTCTCCCGTGGTCACCGGGCGCGACTTCGGGCGGTAGCCGAGTTCGTCGGATTCGCCGATGACGCGGCCGCCCTTGATAGGCCCGCCGCCGACCATGATCGTCCACACGCCGGGGTGATGATCGCGGCCGCCTGCCGGGTTAATCTTCGGTGTGCGGCCAAACTCGCCCATCGCGGTGACGATCGTGTTCGAGTACAGGCCGCGGTCGGTCAGGTCTTCGAGCAAGGCGGAGTACGCGCGATCGAAGTTGGGGACGACCTCTTGCGACATCTGCACGATGTTGGTGAAGGGGCGGGAACCGTGAATGTCCCAGGTGACTTCGTCGAAGACGGTCTCGAACATGTTGACGGTGACGAAGCGCACGCCGCGCTCGATGAGGCGGCGCGCGAGCAAACAGCTCTGCCCGAAGCGCGTGCGGCCATAACGATCGCGGACGGCGGCGGGTTCCTGGTTGAGATTGAAGGCTTCACGGGAGCGCGGGCTCGACATCAGGCGATACGCCATCTGGAAGCTGCCGTCGAGCTGACGCGCTTGCGGATTGTTCTCAAACGAGTCGATTGCGGCATCGACGGCGTCACGCATCCGCTGCCGGCGATCGGCGCGGACCGCCGTGATGTACGCCGGCGGCAGCAGGTCGGGCACCTCGAAGTTCGGCACCGCGGGGTCGGCGTTGAGGATGAACGGATCGTGCTGCCGGCCCAGATAGCCCGCGGTGTGGCCGTGCGGCAGGTTGCCTCCGGTACGGCCGATCGGCTTCGGGATCAGCACGTGCGGCGGCATGTCGTTGCGAGCGCCTTTGATGTAGCCGAGGACGCAGCCGGCGTGCGGATGCTCGATGCCGCCGGTGAAGAGCCGGCCCGTCTGCATCATCTGGTAGCCGGTGTCGTGGACCGCGGTCGCCGTGTGATAGACGGAGCGGATCAGCGAGTACTTGTCGGCATGCCGCGCCATGCGCGGGAAGATCTCGCTGATCTGTAGGCCGGGCACGTTGGTCGACGTCGGTTGAAACGGGCCGCGCACTTCCGGTGGAGCGTTGGGCTTCGGATCCCAGGTGTCGATGTGGCTCGGGCCGCCGACGAGGAAAAGCATGATGCAATTGACATCCGGATCGGGAGCGGAGGCGGCCGCTTGCTGGCGCAGAAAA
>JACQFG010000263.1 GCA_016200155.1 Planctomycetota bacterium
AGTTCAACTCCCCCCCTCACCCCCGACCCCTCTCCCCCCGAGTACAGGGGGAGAGGGGGGATGGACGCCTGAATCGTCAGCTCGCCGCCCTGGTGCATCGCTTGCCCCGCATTGAGCATCAGGTTCAACAGCGCTTGCCGCATCATTTCTTTGTTTAGCTGCAATACCGGCAGGTCGGCGGGGAGAAACGACTTGATGTCGATGTTGGCGGCACGGGCGGTCGGCGTGAAGAAGTCGATCATCTCCTCGACGAGCTTGCCCAGGTCGCCCGGCTCCAGCGGCACGTCCTTGATGCGGGCGAACTTCAGGAAATCGTTCGACAGATCGACGAGCCGTTGACACTCGACCTGCAGTTTTTGGACGCGCGTCAAGGCGCGGCGTTCGCGCTGGGTTTCGGGGTTCTGGAAGTCTTCGCCCAGAAGCTGAAGATTGAGGTTGAGCGTATTGAGATGGTTCTTGATTTCGTGAATGAAGCCGCCCGCCAATTCCGCGAGGGCAGCGTAATCGTCCGTCACAATTGATTGATCGGGAGCCATGGGAAATTTTAAACACGGATTTCACGGATAACACGGATGGGTGGAAATGCACTCCCCATCCGTGTTATCCGTGTGATCCGTGGTTCAATTGATCAGTCTTGCGGCGGACGGCGCGGAGGCCGATCGCCTTGCGGCGGGCGGTCGCCCTGCGGCGGCCGATCGCCCTGCGGCGCCGGCTGGCCGCCGCGTTGTTCGCGGAGCACGGCTTTGCGCGACAGCTTGACGCGGTCCTGGTCGTCGATCGAGATCACCTTGACCTTCATGACGTCGCCGACCTTGCAGACGCTGTCCACGCGATCGACGAACTTGTCGTCCAGCTCGCTGATGTGGCACAGGCCGTCGCGGCCCGGCAGGATCTCGATGAAGGCGCCGAAGTCCTTGACGCTCGTCACACGGCCTTCGTAGATCTTGCCGATCTTGACTTCCTCGCAGAGCGACTCGACGATGAGCTTGGCCTGCTCGGCGCCTTCGGCGCTGGCGTGGGCGATCTCGACGGTGCCGTCCTCTTGAATATCGATCTTGGCGCCGGTCTGTTCCTGGATGCCGCGGATGGTCTTGCCGCCGGGGCCGATGAGGAGGCCGATCTTTTCGGGATGAATCTTGGTGCGGAGCATGCGTGGGGCGTAGCGGCTGGTTTCGGCGCGCGGGAAGCGCAGGGTGCCGACGATCGCCTTGAGGATTTCACGGCGGGCTTCTCGGGCCTGATCGAGGGTAGCGCGAATGATGTCTTCGCTGATGCCGTCGATCTTGAGATCGAGCTGGATGCCGGTGATGCCGCGAATGGTGCCGGCGACCTTGAAGTCCATGTCGCCGAAGTGGTCCTCGTCGCCCATGATGTCGGTGAGGAGGGTCCAGCCGCTGGCTTCCTTGACGAGGCCGATGGAGATGCCGGCGACGGGATCGCTGATGGGGACGCCGGCGTCCATGAGGGCGAGGGTGCCGGCGCAGACGCTGGCCATGCTGGAGGAGCCGTTGGATTCGAGGATGTCCGAGACGAGGCGGATGGTGTAGGGGAACTTGTCGCCCGAGGGGATGACCGGCTTGAGGCTGCGTTCGGCAAGGGCGCCATGGCCGATCTCGCGCCGGCCTGGGCCGCGGATTGGCTTGCACTCGCCGACCGAGAACGGCGGGAAGTTGTAGTCGAGCATGAACTTTTTCGAGTATTCCTCGTTCAGCCCGTCGACACGCTGCTCGTCCTCGGAGGTGCCGAGCACGATGGTGACGAGGGCCTGCGTTTCGCCGCGGGTGAAGATCGCCGACCCATGGACGCGCGGCAACACGCCGACCTCGCAGGCCAGGGCGCGAATGTCCTTCGGAGATCGGCCGTCGATGCGCTTGCCTTCCAGGATCAGCGAGCGGACGACCTGTTCTTCGAGCCATTCGAAGGCCTGGGCAACCTGCTCGGGCGCGAACTGGCCTTCGCCTTCTTCGGGGACCAGCGCGTCGAAGATACGCTCGCGCAGGGCCGAGATCGCGTCCTTGCGGGCGGCTTTGCCCTTGGTCTGCTTCAGCTCGCGGAACTCGGCGCCATATTTCTGCTTGAGCGCTTCCTTCGCAGGATTGACCGGGGCCGGAGCGGGAAATTCCTTGTCGCCCAGCCCGGCCTTGACGCGCAATTCGACGATCAGGTTGATGATCTTGCGAATCTCGTCATGGGCGAACAGGATCGCCTGGGCCATGTCGGCTTCACTCATCTCGCGCGAGAAGCCCTCGATCATGGTGATGGCGTCGCGGGTGCCGGCGACGATCAGGTCGAGATCGCTTTCTTCCATTTGCGTGACGGTCGGCATCGACACGAACTGCCCGTTGACCCGGCCGACGCGGACGGACCCGGTCGGCTGCAGGAACGGGATGTGCGACACATTGAGCGCCGCGGATGCGCCGATCATGCAGAGGACATCGGGATCGTTCTCGCGATCGAACGACATCGCGGACGTGAGGACCTGCACCTCGTTGATATAGCCGGCCGGGAACAGCGGCCGAATCGGCCGGTCGATGAGGCGGGAGGTGAGAATTTCCTTGGTGGTGGGCCGGCCTTCGCGTTTGATGAACCCGCCAGGGAACTTGCCGGCGGCGTAGGTTTTTTCGCGATAATCGACCATGAGCGGGAAGAAATCGCGCCCGGGGATGGGGGGCCCTTCGCACGCTGCGGTGAGCGTGAGGGTCTCGCCGAGGGCACAGACCACGGAACCGTGGGCCTGCTTGGCGATTTTGCCGGTCTCAAGATACAGTGTTTGACCGCCGATTTGCGTTTCAACGCGACATGCCTGCACGGGGAACTCCCTCGCTTGCTGCAGGCAGGAAAGTCGGGCACAAGGAAAAAGTAAAAAGGTAAAAGGAAAAAGTGATCGGATCGGTACTTTTGCCTTTTTACTTTTGACTTTTTACTTGCGCAGGCCGAGCTTGCCGATGACGGCAAGGTAGCGGTTGCGATCGAGATCGCGCAGATACCCGAGGAGCCCGGAGCGCTTGCTGACCATCATCAAGAGGCCTCGCCGGCTCGCGTGATCCTTCTTGTGCGTGCGCAGATGCTCGGTCAATTGCGTGATGCGCTC
>JACQFG010000264.1 GCA_016200155.1 Planctomycetota bacterium
AGCAGGGCAAAGAGCAGGGCCGGGCCAGCGAGGAAAAACAGGCAGCGAGCTTTCATGGCGTCTCCAGATGTTGGTGAGCCGGGAGCGTGACCGACCGGAGTGGTACGCTCGACACGGGCGGAACCTAACACGGACAACGTGGTTTGTACCCGCCGGCCAAGTATAAGTGAAATACTTTCTGCCGATGCAAACGATAGGTAACGCCTATATCAAATGTGCAGCTCCACCACATCCTTGTCGTGCAGCACATGCTCGCGGCCCACGGCCTGGCCGTCGTGAACGCCGGTGCCCCAGATGCGGGCGGACTTGAGCTTGTCCGCGAAATCGCGATGGACAAGCTCTGCCATTTGAATCACGGTGCTCCCGACCGGGCACGTGAACGGCGACTTCATGTCCGCAGGCTTGCCGGGGTGCTTGGTGTAGACGCGGATCACCTTGAGGAATTCGTAAATCGCGTTGCGCAATTCTTCGAGGCCGGTCCCATGCTCGGCGCTGATGACGTGGATCGGAAACTTCGGCGCGAACATTTCTTTGACGATGTCCAGGCGATCCTGGGCCCCGTCGAGGTCGATCTTGTTGCACACGAGCAACGTCTTGATGTGCTGGATCGATTGATCCTCGTGAGCGGCCGGCTTTGCGCCGACGAGCATCGTCTTGACATCCGCGAGCCGGGTGATGACGGTCTCCGCGGCGAACGGGCCGTCGTCGTCCCCCAGGTCGAGCATCAGGAGCGCGGCGTCGGCGGCGCGCACCAGGCTCGACACGTAGCTCTCCAGATAGTCCGGCGTGATCGGCGGTGTGTCGATGAGCTGCACGTTGACGTCGTTCCACTCCATCATGCCGACGTGCGGCTCGCGCGTCGTGAAGGGAAACGCCGCCACCTCCGGCGTCGCCCGGGTGAGCCTGGTGAGCAGCCGGCTCTTGCCCGCGTTGGGAGCGCCGAGGATGATGTACTGTCCGGCCCCCTGCTTCGGAAACTTGTAGCTGACGCCGACCTTCTTGGGATGCTTCTTGTCGTGCTCGATTTCGGTCTTCAGCTCGCTCATCTTCGTCTTGAGATCGGCCTGCAGCTTCTCGCTGGCCTTGTGCTTGGGCACGAGCTGGTACATCTTCTTCAGACACGCGAGCTTCTCCTCGGCGGTCTGGGCCTTCTTGTATTCTTCCTCGGCCTCGTGATATTGCGGCGTGAGATTGGTTGCCATGGTCAAACGTCCTCAATCCCTACCGATCGCAGTGATTGATGAGGGTACGAGCGCGTTATTGCTCATACCTTCGGGTCAGGATCTCCCCCGTTTGGGGATCGATCACGTAGTGCGGGCCGCCGCCGGCCGACAGAGGGTCTGTCAAATCATAATCGACGTGCCAGCCGTCCGGACAAGGGGTCAATGTGATCTTGAGTTCCGACAAATCGCGGTAAACGGCGCGCGCGTCCTGATCTGCAATGCGCAGAACTTCGGCAACGGTCAAGGCTGTGCCCGATGCGCTCACGGTTGCCATGTCTTGTCTCCTCGGTCCGATTGATCAAGGCGGATAGCCCGGACTGCCGGCAAGACCTCCTCGTCGGCTATCGGGACCCGTGCTGTAATCGCTGTCTTCCGCCCGAATCAACCACGGCACGCCGGTGTAGTCTGCCGCCTTCTCGTCCTGCGAACTCGGGCCGGTTTCCCATCCATCTGCCGCTGGATTTGGATGCGTGTGGAATGTTCCCACAACCACATGATCCGGCAACCATGGGGGATGGCCCAGCGACAGGCGACTTCGGGTTCCGGCTTGGGCCCGGCGTGTCACGATGGCCCCTGTCAACAAGCCGATGTAGATCCAGCCGCCCTCCTCATGCCGATTGTTCGCGTCGCTGACAGCAGAGTCCTTCCAGGCATCCGCGAGCGCTTGGAGCACGCCCGGATCGGCAAGCATCTCCGAAGCTGTGGGAGGTCGCGTCGGCGCCACGGTGGATATCCTCCGTACATTCTAATCATCACCGCGGCGCCTTGCAATTCAGTCTCGGTTGGCGTTGTGCCTTACGGGACTCGGCTCGCCGCGTAATCGAGCGTGTTCCGGCCGCTGCCGAGCTTCATGGTGATGCCCTTTTCGCCGAGAAGCCAGCCGGCCGTCTCGTGCCAGGCGATCACTTGCACTTCCATGCCGGCCGGCACGCGTGGAATCTTGAAGGCGCCGTCGGTGTCCGTGATCGCGAAATAGGGATGATCGAAGACGAATGCGAAGCCGCGCTTCCAGTGGTTGATGCTATCCACCAGTTCGATCCGAACCGGCTGCGGTTGCAACGTGACCTCGGAATCTGCGTTCGTCGGCAGCGTGACGTTGAAGCCGTTGGTCGTCGGCTGGGCGTTGGTGCGAAAGTTCTGCGTGACGGGGCCGGAGTTCTTGACGAACAGTTTCTGCCCGGTCTTGCCGCGATCCTTGCCGTCGAACCATTCCGGATAGAAAGCGACGACGCGCGGCTCGAAGACGGCGAGCGGCGCGTCGATGACCACGGCGTCCTTCCGGACCTTGTCGGTGTCCTCGAACGGCCATTGACCGTCCTTGGGCCGTTTGAGAAAAACGACGACGTTGGCCAGGCCGTCATTGTCGGGATTCACCATGGGGCCGTCGATGAGCATGCCTCGCTCCAGCGCTTGAATCAGTACGTCGCCCAGTTTCGCGTTTTTCCCCGCAAGCTGCAGCGGCGAGAAGTAGCGCGGCAGCGGCGGGTTTTCCCACGTGACTCGGCCTTCCAGCGTGCTCTCGGCTTTCGGCGCCGGCTTGGGCGCCGGGATCACTTCAGGAGCAACCGGCAGCGCCTGAGCCGGCGTGCACACGACGCGCGGCGGCCCGAACAGCCGACGCAGCAACCCGTGGCACGCATCCGCCGATGACGCGACCACCGCCAGCAGCAACACGATCGGCAGCAAGAACCGCATGAGCTTCGGCATGAGAACTCCTCGAAAGAGTTGCGACTTGATCCGAAGCAAAGACGAACGCGAGCTCGGAACTTGACTATAGGTCTTGATACTATTCGATCTCGCAAAACACACTGTCCGGATCGCGCGGCACCAGGCGCTCCTTCCGCGAATCGACCAGGAAATCCAGCGTTTCCAGCACGAGTGCGCCGATGAGCGCCGTTTCGCGCTTGGGTTCGACGACCGCAAGGAAGACGGCGTCGCGGCCCAGGAGATGCACTTCGATCGGGCCCGCCTCGGAGCGCGTGCCGCGTCGGCCGTCGGCATACTTCACCTTGATCTTGTCTTTCTTGACATGCAATCCAAGTTTCTTCACGACGGCGAGAGGCAGCACCATCATGGCCGCGCCGGAATCGACGATGCCGGGGATGGTCAAACGCCGCACCTTGGCACGGTCGAGCAATCCTCGTTCCGACATGACAACGTCCGTGTAGTTGACGATTTCAATGTCGACGTTGAACCGGCTCATTTTTTCTCCGTTATTCGGTTCCAAATAGTGGGTCTTCATGGCTATTGCTCCTGTTTGACCTTGTGCCGTCATTGTATACTGCCCTCAACTCGATTGCACGCGCTGATCCCAGGGGCTCGGAGTACCTCGCCCCTGGGCTCGCAAATTGATGGATCAAACAGCATGGAACTCTACGATCAAATCCAGGACGCCACGAAGCTCATCCAGTCGCGCTGGGCCGGGCAGCCGGCGGTGGGCATCATCCTCGGCACCGGGCTCGGCGGACTTGCCGAGGAGATCACCGACGCCGTCAAGATTCCCTACGGCGATATCCCGCACTTTCCCGTCTCCACCGTCGAATCGCACGCGGGCCGGCTCGTGTGCGGCAAGCTCGGCGGCAAAAACGTCCTGGCCATGGAGGGACGCTTCCACTTCTACGAGGGCTACTCCCTCAAGCAGATCACCTTTCCCGTCCGCGTCATGAAGGCGCTGGGCTGCGGCATCCTCGTCGTCTCCAACGCTTGCGGCGGCATGAACCCGCAGTGGGCCAAGGGCGATCTCATGCTGATCGACGACCACATCAACCTGCTCAACGACAACCCGCTCATCGGCAAGAACGACGAGAGGCTCGGCCCGCGCTTTCCCGACATGTGCCGGCCTTACGACGCGGAGCTGATCAAGCTGGCCCAGCGGATCGCCCTGGAGGAGAAGATCGCTTGCCATAAGGGGGTGTTCGTCGCGGTGCCGGGGCCGAACCTGGAGACGCGGGCGGAGTATCGGTTTCTGCGCGGCATCGGGGCGGACGTGGTCGGCATGTCGACGGTGCCGGAGGTGATCGTCGGCGTGCATGCGTCGATGCGCGTGCTGGGGCTGTCGGTCATCACGGATCAATGTCTGCCCGACGCGCTCGAGCCGGCGTCGTTGCCGGAGATCATTGCGGTGGCGAACGCGGCGGAGAAGAAGCTGCGCGTGCTGGTGCGCCGCGTGGTGGCGGAGGCGTGACGCCGCTTGCGTTTAGCGCTCGCATGGCGCCATGCGAGCGCTAAACGTGAACAGGCTGAGGACCGCGCATGACCGCAACTCCCGCCGACACCCGAATCCGCGACTGGGCCGCCCTTGCGTTCACGTCGATCTTCCCGCTCTTGATGGCGTACATCTACTTCGTCGTACTGCAGGGAACGAAGGACAAATCCGTGCTGTTCGCGTTCGGCGTCGGCAAGGTCGTGCAGTTCGCGTTTCCGGTTGTCTACGCATTCTGGTTCGAACGCGAACGACTGCGCTTCGCTCGACCGACCTGGCGCGGCATACCGATCGCGCTGGCGTTTGCGTTGATGGTCGGCGCCGGCATGTATCCGTTGTATTTCTTCCTCGTGCAGCACATCCCGTCAGTCGCGGACGAAACGCCGGCCAAGATCTACAACGTGCTGCAGCAGATGGATCGCGCGACGCCGACAGGCTATCTGCTGATGGCGTTTTTCGTCTGTGTGCCGCACGCGCTCATGGAGGAATACTACTGGCGCTGGTTCGTCTACGGCACGATGCGGCGTCATGTGCCGATCGCTGCTGCCGTCGTGCTGGCGAGCATCGGCTTCATGCTGCACCACATCGTCATCCTGGCCGTCTACTTTCCGGGCAACTTCTAGCTCTTGGCGATGCCGCTGTCGGTGTGCGTCGCGATCGGCGGCGGCGTGTGGTGCGTCATCTATGAGCGCAGCGAATCGCTGTGGGCGCCGTGGCTGAGCCATGCGCTCATCGACGCGGCAATCATGGGCGTGGGCTACTGGATGCTGTGGGATAAGCTGACGTGAGTTGCCGCTTGCGGCGCAGCACGCGCGCGGCGCCACGCGGGCGCTAAACGAGGAAAATCACTCGGATGGGCTCAACGTTGGATCGTCGGGGTCTTCGCGCGGTTGCTGACGAGCGTGCTTCGGCGGATGCAGCAGGTTCGCCTTTTCCAGCAACGGCATGCTGAGCGCGGTGGCCATGTCGTCGCCGGCGTCGTCGAGGTCGCTCGCCCGGCCGGTCTCGTTGTACTGGATGACGAAACTGCGCGTCGCGATGGCGAGGACGTCGCCGTTGTGGACGACGCGTTTAGCGCCGGTGTCGAGGCGCGCGTCGTTGACGAAGACGCCGTTGGTGCTGTCGAGATCGTGCAGGATCCACAGGCCTTCCTTGAAGATCAGCTCGCAATGCTTGCCTGAGATGTTGGGGAACTGCAGGGCGATGTCGCAGGTATCGCGTCGGCCGAGGACGAGCGGGGAGCGCGTGAGCGGAATGCTGTCGCCGCCGCCCTGGGGGACGAGTTCGCCGTTGATGGGATGGTCCATGGTAACCTCCCCGTGTATCCACCCGCCATGAATGGCGGGCTATAGGATGGGATATTCTACCACGAAATCGAGACGGTTGCGATGCCTCGCTTGCTGATGGTCGGCGGCGGTCTGTTCGGCTCCCAGGCGGCGGCCTACGCTCGGCGGCGCGGCATCGAGGCGCTTGTCTTTGACGCGGGTTTGCCCGGGGCCGCATCGCCCGCAGCGGCGGGACTCTTCAAGGAAGCATGGGCCGGCAAAAAGCTGCGGCATCATTTCGACCGCGCGTTGCCGATCCTCGATCAACTCTATGGCATCCGTCATGTCGACCTGACGCACGACGACGGCAGCAAGGAGACGTTTCTGTTCGTGCCGCCGACCGCGATCCTTGAGCCGACGCCGATTCGGCAAACGGTGACGGCCGTGGGCGATGGCTGGCTCGAAGCGGGCGGCGAACGGCACGAAGGCTGGGTGTACATCGCCGCCGGGATCTGGTGCGAGACGTTCCACGCCGGCCTTGGCGTCTATGGCAAAGCGGGAGCGGCGTACGTCTTTGCCGGCGAACGCGAAGGCCGCCTTCGTCCGATCAGCCATGGACGCCAGTCGATCGCCTTCGTGCGCGACGCCGGCATGACGCACATCAGCGACGGCACCGCGGAACGCGTGTATCTTCTCGAACACGATCAGCAAACGCTCGACCGTGCGGCCTCGCTGGGTCTGACGCAACCGCCGATCCAGCGACTCTGGGGACAGCGACCGTACACGCCCGGCGGCCCTGTGTTTCTCAAGATCGGCCAGCGCACCTGGCTCGCGACCGGTGGACGCAAGATGGGAACCATCCTCGGCGCGTCGTTTGCGCAGCTTCTCGTTGACGAGGAACTCCTGCGCTGATGCCGCTTGCTGCGCAGCAAGCGGCTAGTCCGGCAACGCAACCTCCGGCATCGGGTCCTGACGACGCCGATCGACATTCCACAAACGAAAGCCGATATCGACGCCCGCGTCCATCACGCGCTCCCGATCGATCTTGCCGTTGTTGTCCGCCAAATCGAATCCGACCGAATAGACGACGATGCCTTCCTTCGTGCGGCGATAGCGCATCGGCTGCCCGTCGAACGGATCGGCCGGGATCACGTCGAGCAGCTTCGCCTTGACGAGGTCGTCGAGCGCCGCCGGCCAATCGTGCTTCGCATGCCGGAGCCGATAGCGTTCGCAGGCCACGGCGACGAGAGCAGATCGCATCAATGCCTGCATTCGGCCCTCCCGCTGGCTGACCGTGGCCAATCCCGGCAAGAACAGGCGAGCAATAGGGTTCTTGATCTTTTTCAAATCGGCTTCCCAATCCTTCATCAAGGGCGCCCGTTCGTGATAGGGCTTCTTCGAAATTTCGACGGCGCGATTCATCAGGCGCAGCAATTCTGGATAGCTCTTGAGAGCCGTGGAGGGATAGCGATCGGCCAGCCAGAGTTCGATGTTATCCCAGGTATTCCCGACATTCATGCGCATCCCCATGCTCAGCCAGCCGGCTTCGACCTTGCCTGCGCGGATGTTCTCGAAGAGGTGATGATACCCGGCCCGTTCGCCGCGCATGGCGTTGACGAGCGGCGTCTCCTTGATTTCCCGGTCGAGCGCCACTTGCATCGCGACCAGGCTTGCCTCCGAGGCCGGCCCCTGGGCAAGGACGCGCTCCAGCGTGACGGTGCTCGCATTCTGAAAGGCCAACCGGATCAGGACCGCCATCAGGAAGGGATCGTCCTGAAACGATCGTCCCGCCGTCAGAATTGCACGACAGGAATCGATCGCCTTGTCGGTCTCGCCCTCCTCGGCCAACAGCATGGCATCGTGTTGCAGCCAGTCCATGACGCGGCGGGCTTCTTGATGATCGGGAATCAGCGTGCAGATGAAGTTGTCGGCCAAGGTAATCGGGAATCGCCCGCGCGGCATATCCTTGAGCTTGCGCGCCTCCGCGACCGGCCCCGCGATCTTGGCCAGCTCGGTCTTCAATAGTTCGAGCTGCTGGCTGTTGAGCTGCGCGTTCGGCGGCAGGTTCTCGAAGATCTTTTCATAGTTCTTCGCTCCCGCAACCGGCCCGCCTCCCTTGCGTCGAACCGCGTTGATGTGCAAGGCCGCATTGTCCTCATCGGCGATCTGCGGCCGATCGGCTTCCAGCTCCGTCAGCTTCCAGCGCGGCAAATCGAGCGCCGCCTCCGCTTCCGCTTCCTCCCACGCGGCATGCGTCGACCATGCCGTGTAGCCCCAGTACAGCAGCGGCACGCCGATCAGCAGCGCGAGCGCCGCCAGGACGATGCGCCAACGGCGTCGGCGGCGCGGAAGGACTGGTGATAATGCCGGCGTTGGTGCTGGCGTGCTCATCGACCTCAATCCTCAAGGGGAATCAACACGGGCGGCAACGGCGACTGGCGACGTGCGTGCTCGCTCCACAGACGAAAGCCAACATCAAAGCCCGGCGTGTCCGGGGGCCGCTTGTGGTCGATGCGGCCCCCGTTATCCGTCTCGTCGTTGCCGATCGAGTAGATGACGACAAAGTCCTTGTTTCGCCGGTAGCGCAGCGGCTGACCGTCGATCGGGTCGAGAGGAACTGTGTCGAGCAGTTTTGCCGTCACAAGTACGTCGAGGGATTCGGGCCATTGCTGTCCCGGGTGCTTGAGCCGATAGCGCTCGCAAGCTATCGCCGCCAGCGCAGTTCGCAACGTGGCCTGGCTTCGGCATTCCTTGCTGATGAACTTGCCGAGGCCTGGTATTTTCATGAGAAGAGGATTGGCACTGCTGGCGCGTGCTTGTTCCCAATCGGGTACTTTCTTGCGTTGTTCATGGAGGGGCAGCTTGGCGATCTCGACCAGCCGGGTCATGTGCTGCAACTGTTCCGGATGGTAATGGACCAAGCTCGATGGAAAGGCATCCTCCAACCATTCCGACATCGATGCCGGCTTGCGTTGGAAATAATGGCGGATTGCATCGGGCTTGGCCTTGCCCGTGCGAACGTTGTCAAACATCAAATGAAACTCCGCTCTCTCACCGCGCAGAGCACGGAGCCAGTCGCTTTCCTTCCTTTCTCGTTCGAGGAGGGACTGCATGGCCTCCAGACATGTGTCCGAGGCAGTCCCTTGCGCCAGGACGCGCTCCAGCGTTATCATCGAATGAACCTGATGTGCGATGCGGGCGAGATGCGTGGTCAAAGTCAAGTCATCAGAAAAAGAGCGGCCGGCGTTCAGTAGAGCCTGGCATGATTCCACGGCTCGGTCCAGTTCGCCGTCCTGGGCCAGCGCGTATGCGTCGTGTGGCAGCCAATCCCGGAGCCGAAGCGTGCCTTCAATTCCCGGAACGAGCATCACGCCCTCGTCGTCCATCGAATGGTTGAATCGGCCGCGCGGCATGTCCTTGAGCTTGCGTGATTCGTCCACGAGATTGGCGATCGGAGTCAACCCTGTTCGGATCGTGCGGATCTGCTGATCATTCAACTGAACATTCGCCGGCAACTTCTCGAAAATCTTGTCATAGTTCGGCTGGGTGGTTACGCCCGACCCGCGCGGCGCTTTGTTCATGATTGAGTTGATATGCAGGGCGGAGTTTTCATGTTCGGGAATTGCCGACCGATCCGCCTCAATTTCGCGGTATCGCCAGCGCGAGTCAGAGCGATCAGTGTCCGCGATGGCGTCGTTCCAGTTTTGATACGCCCGATAAGACGAATACGCCCAGTAGAGCAGCGGCACGCCGATCAACAGCGCGAGCGCAGCCAGCACGATGCGCCAACGGCGTTGGTGGGGTGGCGCGCCGGGCGTTTGCGGTGTCAAGGTCAGGCGTGGTGGTTCCATGTACTTCTCGGCGCAAAGGAAAGCACTTTGATGATCGCCGATCTGCTGCACGATTGCAAGAAAGTATTCCTGGCGCACCCACGGCAAGGTCCGGGCTCGGCTCGCCTTGCAACTCTTGCGTCCGTCGGTCGGCAGGTAGGAAAACTTTACAAAATCCGTGCATGCCGGTCGTAGCGATTCGTCGTCACCGCTGCATTCCGCAAGTCTCGTTCAAGCCGCAGGTTCGGGCCGCCTTTCAACAGAAAATGACTGGGCACGTCCAGCTTGGCTCATGTTTTGCTTTTAGAGTTGCGTTAAGCGTCGCCATCGACCAGATAAACTGGGCGACTCCCCTGACTCCTGACTCCTGACTCCTGACTCCTGACTCCTGACTCCTGACTCCTGACTCCTGACTCCTGACTCCTGGAGACGGACATGCACAAGCGAATGACGCTCTGGTTGGCCCTGATCGCCATCGCCTCCATGGGGGCCGAGTATCGCACGCCGAACTTCGTCGTCAGCGCGGCCAACGCTCAGATCGCGCAGCAGGTCGGGCAGTGGGCGGAGCATTATCGCAAGGAGAAGGCGGTCCTGTGGCTCGGCCGCGAGATGCAGCAATGGCCGCAGCCTTGCCCGCTGCGCGTCACGGTGTCGATGGATGGGCCGAGCGGGGCGACCGAGTTCACCTTTGGCCCCGGCGGCGTCAACAGCCAGCGGATGCAGATTCAAGGCCCGCTCGATCGGCTCATTTACAGCGTTTTGCCTCACGAGATCACGCATACGATTTTCGCCTATCACTTCAAATCGCCGGTGCCGCGCTGGGCGGATGAAGGCGGCTCCGTGATCTCCGAGGACGACGCCGAACGCGATCGGCACGACAAGCTCGTCCGCAGCATCCTCAACCAACGCCAGCAGATCCCGATGCGGACCCTGCTCGGCTTGAAAGAATATCCGCAGCAGGTGATGTGTTTGTATGCCCAGGGTTTCTCCATCAGCGACTACCTCGTCAAACGCAGCAACCGCCAGCACTTCCTCAACTTCGTCGGCGCCGGCATGCAGCACGGCTGGGACCAGGCGACCAAGTCGTACTTCGGCCACAACAGCGTCGAGGAGCTGGAGCAGGCCTGGCTGCTGCATCTGCGCGACACGAAGAAACAGCCGGGCGTCCAGGTCGCGGCCGCGGCGACAACTCCCCCCTCGCCTCCCGCCGGAACGCAGCCCAACGCCAACTTCATGGGCGTGGCGAACGGCAAGACCGTGCGGATGACGGTCCCGCCGACGCAGCCGGCCGAGCCGCAACCGGTGGTGCGCGGCGCGATGCCGGCCCCGGTGCAAACGACGTGGCAGCCGGGCGTGCGATTAGAGGCGCCGGTGCCGATCAATCCGCCGCTGCCGCGCATCCCGGCGTACATGCCGTGAGGACCTGAGCCCGAAGCGCAAGCGAGGGACGTGCCTCACTTGCGCTTCGGGCTCAGGTTGATCACCAAAGCGTATAACCCCCATCGATGACTAGCGCCGCGCCGGTCATGTAGCGCGACGCATCGCTGGCGAGATACAGAGCGAGCGGGCCGAGGTCTTCGGGCTGGCCGAAGTCGCCGAGCGGGATCTGGGCGCGAAATGTCGCGATCACTTCGGGGTGCAGCTTCGACCAGCGCTGGTTCGGCTCGGTCATGAAGCCGCCGGGCAAAATCGCATTGACCGTGATCTTGTGCGGGGCCCAGTCGGCGGCCGTCGCGCGCGTGAATTGCAAGAGAGCGCCTTTTGACGTCTCGTAATGTCGGCCCGCGATGCCGCGGCCTGCGACGAGGCTGTTGATCGAGCAGATGTTGATGACGCGTCCCCCGTTGCCGCGCTCGATCATTGATTTGCCGATCATCTTGGTGCAGAGAAAGGCGCTGGTCAGGTTCAGGTCCATGAGCGTCCGCCATTTTTCGAGAGGCATGTCCTCGGTCGGGATGTTCTCGCGTCGGCCGCCGACGTTGTTGATGAGAATATCGATCGGGCCGAACGACAGCGCTGTCCCACACGCCTTCTCGCACTCCTCCGGAACACCGACGTCCGCCTGAACGAGCGACGCCTGCCGGCCCAGCGCCTTGATGTCCTCGGCGGTCTTTTCGAGGCTCGGCACATCCCGGCCGACGAGGATGACGTCGGCGCCGGCATCGGCGATGGCGAGGGCCATCTCGCGGCCGAGTCCACGGCTGCCGCCGGTGATGAACAGTCGTTTGCCGTTGAGCCGAAAGCGATCGAAGATGCTCATGGGTGCCTCGGAATCTGAGCCCGACGCGTAAGCAAGGGAACTTCCTCGCTGGCGCGTCGGGCTCAGATGTTCTATTTGCTTTTGAGCAAACCGCCGAAGCCGAGGCGAATCTCTTTGGTGTCAGCCGCCTTGACGATGGACGCATTGGCCTTGGCCAGGAGATCGCGTTCGATCGACGGGCGCCACTGTTTCATGGTGCGATGGGTGGCGGCGCCGATGAGCTTGGCCGCGTCGCCGCCGACGACGTTGACGTGCTCGAAGACAAGTTTGTCGTAATCGATCTTCGCCGACGTGACGCGCAGGCGCAGGATGAAGTCGGGCAGGTTGTTCTTGTCGAGTTCGACCTTGAGCGTGTTCTCACATTCCATGTCGAGCTTGACCTGAGCGCGAGCGCGGACGCTGCCGCTCCAGAGCCGAGCGCCCGATTCCCAGTTCTGCTGGTCGTAGTAGACGCCCATCTGGAAGGTCAGATGGACCTTGAACGTCTGCCTCTCGGCGTCGATGTTCTTGACGTCGTATATTTTCAGATCCAGCGTGCGCGGCAAATCCTGGGACGAGATGATCAGCTTGCGCCATTCGCCGTGGTTGCGCGGGGAGCGCATGACCTGCGGCTTGACGCCGCGCCATTTGACGCCGACAGGGACCTGTACTTGATGGTCCCAGTTGTCGATCTTTTCGTGAAGCGTCGCGGGCATGGCGCCGACGAGGATCGGCTTGAGCGCCTTGGCGAGCTGGTCAAACGGCTCGTCCTTCTTCGCGGCCGGCTGGGCAGGCAGCGCCGGCGTGGCAAGCAGCACAAGCAGCAGAATCGCGACAATCGGACGCAGCATGAGGTCTCCGAATTGGCCCGCCATTCCAGGCGGGCGTCCCGATGGCCCCGCCCGGGATGGCGGCCTATAAGACGAACGCGCGCAGCGCAATCTCTTGCGCTACATCGACCGCCGGCGCGGTCCACCTTCATCCTATCCTGGCACAGCCGCCGTAGGGACAAGCTGCTAGCTTGTCCCGAAAGTGCGAGGCAGCTTTTGCGAGTGCCGGGACAAGCTAGCAGCTTGTCCCTACGGCGGAATCAACTGATTGCGGCTGGGCCGCGCTGGGTTTTCCGTGGTGCCTTCTACTCCATTGCACCACGAATTGAGCTTGATTGCAAAGTCAGTTGGTGTGCCCGGTAGTGGGTAGGGGGGTAGTGGTAGTAGGGGGGCCTGGGAGTAGGACTTCCCATCCGGGTGTTGTCCGCCTGACACCCCTTCGAGTTGGGGAGTCCTTCGGTTTTTTGCCGCAACGTCCAGTGAATCAATCGGTTGCAACGAGGAGGGGAATTCCCACATGGAACTCCCCTCCGCAGGGGATGGTGGAAAATCCCCTGAGTCAGGGGGGCGGGTCCTTCGTCCCGCCCTTGCCCGCCTTGCCGGCGAGGGCGCGGGCGATCAGCCATTCGGGCATCCAGGCGGCGAGTTTGATGAGCAGCGTGGTCTGCCAGGGAAAGTTGTAGGTCTTCTTCTTGCGAGCCAGGGCGCGCACGATGAGCTGGGCGGCACGGTCGGGCTTGAGCAGAAAGGGCATCTTGAATGGGTTGTGCGCCGTCATCGGCGTTTCGATGAAGCCCGGGCAGACCGTCGTCACATGGACGCCGCGGCCGCGGAGCTGCATGCGCAAACTGTCCATGTAAAAGCTGACCGCCGCCTTGCTGGCGCAGTAGCCCGATTCGCCCGGCATCGGCAGATAGGCGGCCAGGCTCGAGACCGCCGCGAGATGGCCTTTGCCGCGCTGGAGCATTTCGGGCAACACCGCCTCGATGGCGTAGACGACGCCGAGCGTGTTAACGTTGAACATGCGCACGATCTGGTCGGTGTTGAGCGGTTCGATCGTGGTCGGATAGCCGACGCCGGAGTTGGCGATGAGCAGATCGACGGGCCCGAGCTGATCGCGCAGGCTGTGGATGGCGGCGACGGTCGGGCCGCGCTCGGCGACGTCGGCAACGGCGCAGGCTGCCTTGCCGCCGGCGGCCTGGATTTCCTGAACGAGGGCGTCGAGCCGATCCTGGCGGCGTGCGAGGACGCCGACCGCACACTGCTGGGCGGCGAGCGTTTTGGCCAGCTCCCAGCCGATCCCGCTGGATGCGCCGGTAATGATCGCGACCTGATTGGCGAACGACATGGGGAAACTGTATCGGGACGAAAGGGGCCGACAAGAGTGCAGTCAGGGTCAAATCGTCCAGCGCGAGCCGCTGCGCGCGGCGCCGGATTGTTCGAGATCTTCGTCGTGATTGGCCCAGGCGGCGAGGCGGCGGACGATGTCGCCGGCTTGCTTGCTGTTGGCGGGCGGCAGGGGTTGGCCGAGTCCGATGCCCAGATCGACGCCGAGCCGGCGCTGCACGACATCGGCGCTGCCCAGGGCGATCTCACGGTTGGGCAGGCGGGCCAGGTCCTTCAGGCCGCTGACAGCGACGCTGCGCAGCAGGGTTTCCTTTTCCTGCGACAGGATCGTCTCGCAGGCGATGAGCCGAAGCGTCGCCGGCGTGCCCGGATCGAGCATTTGTTCGAGGAGTTCCTGGTCGAGCACCTGATGCACTTGCAGGACCCGGCCCAGTTCCAGGCGCAGGATCGCGGGGGTCTGCGGGTCGGCAAGCTGCTGGCGAAGCATGGCGACCAGCGCCGGGTCGGCCTGCTCGCACATCAGCCGATTGTAATGCGCTCCCAGCGTCTCGGCGGCGCGGGCGGAGATCAGGCCCTTCTCGGCACACCACGCCGTCAGGTCCTTGACTACCTCGGGCATCAGGAGCTGGCCTTCCGGCAGCAGCGGACCATCGTCCTTGAAAAGCGGATCGGACATCGTGCGCCGCATGGCAAAGCGAATCCAACCCCAGCGTTGCTCGCTTTCCCACAAGAGCGCCTCGACGGCGGCGCGGCGGACCTCGCGGCTCGGGTCGTTCAAAAACTGGGCCAGCGCCTCGATCATCATGCGGTCTTCGAGGTTGCCCAGGGCCAGCACGGCGGCGGCGCGAACGATCGGGTCCTCGGCGCGCTGGGCGATCTGCATGACGAGTTCGGCCTGGCCGGGCCGCCAGTCCTTGCGAAACTCCAGGGCCGACAGCGCCGCCACGCGCACCTCAATGCGCGGATGCTGCAGCAAGGCCAGCGCGGGAGCGGCATCGTAGGCCAGCGTCGCCCGGAACGCCTTCACCTCGGGCAGCGCCCGGCACTGCAGGAGATCGGCGGGCCATTCTTGCCGGGCGCCGAGGCGGCTCGCCAGACCGTTGGCGCGGCGCATGACCGGCGCCCCCGATTCGATCAGCGTCTGGTAGCCGAAGACGACGATCGGAATGCCGATCAGCAAACCCTTGGACAGATGGGTGAACGAATCGTTGATGCCGTCGCCAAACCAAAGCCAGGCGACCGCAGTGAGGTAGAGCGTCACGATGGACGGCCCGATCGGCTGGTTCCACGAGCGCGCCGAAAAGTACATGGTGGCGAAGATCACGATCTGAAACGCCAGCCCCCCCATGAGCAGCCAGGGCTTCTGGTCCCAGCTTCGAACGGTCGCTGCCAGCAGCAATGCCGTCGGCACCAGCAGCATCAGGCTGCGGCCGGCGCTATGAAACAGGGCGTCGAAAATATTGGCGAGCGAGCGGAAAGCAGCCATACGCCAACTTTCAAAAGGAGGAGGGTTGCGATGGCCGCCTGTACACGTCGGTAAGGCTTTGCCACCTGTGCCTGAAGTATGGGATACGCCAGCCCAAAACGCCAATCGATCGGCGAAGTTTTTCAGCGTCGCCTTGCTTTGGAGGGTAAACTTGCGAAAGGAAGACGCCGCGCCAGGAGCGTAAGCGCCTGGAGTGCAACGTTTCAAGGAGAAGAAACCATGGACCGAAGGATCGGCGGACTGCTCGCCGTCGCGCTCGTGACGGCCGGATTTTTCACGACCGCGCCGGCTGCCCAGGCGCAATACTATCAGCCGTACCATCAAAGCTATCAGCTGAATCGGCTCTACTACTACCCCTACTATTACTTCCCGCACAACTACTGGCCCGCGATGGGACCGCGCTGGCCGGAAGGCCCCGGCATGCCCTACATGCGCCCGCCGGCATACATGGCCTACCCGCCCTTCCGCGAACCGGGCTGGCGCTACGAACTCTGGCAGCCGCAGCGCTTCTATCGCGGCAACCATTTCTGGCTGGACGTGTTCTGATGGTCTTCGTTTAGCGCCCGCAGTATCACACGCGATGGCATCGCGCCGTCGCGTGTGATACTGCGGGCGCTAAACGAAATCATTCCACGCAAAACAGGTGCTTCTCGCCGCGCAGGAAGATCTGCCCGTTCGAGATCGCCGGCGACGCCACGATCGTCTCGCCCATCTTGTTGTCGGCGAGCAATTCGAATTTCTCTCCCGCGCGCACCACCTTCACCGAGCCTTCCTTCGTCGCAATGTAGATGCTCCCGGCCCCGGCGACCGGCGATGCGTGGAACTCGTTGCCGAGCCGTTCCTTCCAGACCAGCTCTCCCGTCTTGGCGTAAAAACAGCTCACCGTATTGCGATCGCTCGGCAAATAGAGATGCTCCTGATACAAGAGCGGCGACGGCAGGAACGCGTTCGCCTTCTTGTTGGTCCAGACGACGTGCGACTTCGTCAGATCGCCGCGGCTGCCGTCCATCTTGATCGCCATGGTACTAACGCCAGACGACGCGAACACCATGTCCCCATGACGACCGGACTGGGGATGCACTGGAAGTGCATGCCTTCGACACGCCACAGCTCATTGCCCTTCTCGGCGTCATAGCTGCGAACGAAGTTGGTGCCGAAGGTGACGATCTCGAGGCGGTCCTTGACCTTGACGGCCAGCGGACTGCTCCAGTTGACCGACGTGGGCCGATCGGCTTTCCAGCGATTGGCGCCGGTCTTGGCATCGACTCCCAGAAGATACGATTGGCTCCAGTGATCGATCTGTACGAGGAGCAAATCGCCGACGAGAACAGGCGACGTGCCCAGGCCCCACCGATTGCGGAACGGGCCATACTCGTCGGCCAGCGAGCGAATCCATGCGGGTTTGCCGTCGAAATCGAGAGCGGCAAGTTCGCCGGTGCCGAAGAGGACGTAGACGAGCTTGCCGTCGGTGGCGGGCGTCGGCACCGCCATGCCGCCGAGCGGATAGAGGTCGGTCGTGGCGGATCCGAATAGCTTCGAATGCCAGAGCAGCTTGCCGTCGGCGCGGGCGTAGCAATAGACGTGCAGCCGATCGTTGAGCCGGCCATCGGACGCCGTCAGGAAGACGCGGTCGTCCCAGACGATTGGCTGACTGACGCCGGCGCCATCGAGCTTGACCTTCCAGCGGACGTTCTGCGTCGCCGACCAGGTCAGCGGCAGTTTCGTCTCCGCGGAGATGCCGCGGTTGTCGGGCCCTCGCCATTGCGGCCAGTTGTCGGCGTGAGCCTGCGTGACGATCGACAGGAAAGCAAATGTCGTTACAAGCCGTTTCACTTGTTATCTCCCAAGCCGCAGAATGTGGGCAGCGATTCCCGGCGGTCAACGTTTCTTAAGCCAACGAATCCCTTCCAATACGCCGGCAAGGATCCCATACAAAAAGAGGGCCATGCCACCGAAAAGCAAAATCACCAACAAAAGCCCATTGCCGCCTTCAGTTACATGTTGATACACCAGCGCCCAATCAAGGGACCTATCGTCAAGCAACAAGAACCCCGGAAACATCAAACACACGCCGATGGCGGTACACACGATGAATTTCGACATCACGGTCACCTCAACGAGTGAGCACATTCTTCATCGTGATACCCTTCCCCGTCGCGTCCACCACGCGCAGCATGAACTCCCAGTTCGGCTCTGGATTCGGCGCCGCGCTCTGGCACACCTTCACCAGCACCGTGTTCTTGCCTTTCTTCAGATCGACCGCAAAACGATGCCGATCGTGGCGGACGCCGTTGCGCCATTCCTCGAAGCCGAAGACCTTGACGCCATTGACGTAGACCGTGAAGTTGTCGTCCGCAGCCCCGCGCATCTCGGCCTTCATCGCCTTGTCGATCGTGAACTCGGTGTACGCAAACCCGACGGCGTCGTCGGCGTTGCCCAGGGCGTTCTTGTCGGCGAGGTTGACGAGCGCTTGATGCCGATCCTTCGAGGTCGGCGCCGTCTCCTTGACCTGGAAGCGCTTCCAGCGAACCTTGCCGTCCTGGCCGTCGAGTTCTTCCTTGAGATCGACTTTCTTCTCCGGCGGATAGTTAAGGTGATAACCCTTCTGTCCCTTGCCGTCGAAGGGGCCGATGACGTGCCAGTCCATGAGGAAGCCGAGGTGCTCGCCGACGGAGACCTTGACGCCATTCTTTTCGAGACCGATGGCTGCATCGCGGGCCTGCTGAATGTCACGTGATTTGTCGAACGCGAGCTGGTACCAGGGCAGATGCTTGGACGTCGTCGGCGCGAAATCCAGCAGCCAGGCGACCGCGTCGTATCGGAACTCGGGGTCGTCCGTCCAGTCGCGAATCAGCGCCTCGCGCGTGCCGGGCCGCAATCGTTCGACGATCTCCAGGCCAAAACGGCGTGCCCGCCCTTGCTTGGTCGGGTCTTTCACGAACTTCAGGACCTTTGCCGCATCGATCGCCTTGAGATCGCGCTCGACGATGCGATCGCCCGCCAGCCGCAGCCAGTTGGCCGCGACGGTGTCCTTGGTGTTCATGCCTTCGAGCAGCGCCGGCAGCACGTCGGCTTTCGCAGCGCTGAGCCGATCCCACGCCGCCCGGCCTTCCGCCGAGCCCCGGCCTTGCTTGACGACTGTGGCGATATCGGTCTCATAGTTGACGCCGCCGGCAAACGCCACACAGCTCACAAGAAGAACCAATACACCTTTTAAAGATATATAATTTATGTCAACAGAGACTTTCAAATGACAATTTAAAACACAATCTTATGAAAGCAAGGGAAATTTGGCACCGAGAATTAAAGCGCGGGGGAATAAGTTTGATTTTTAACGGTCGGTCAGTTACACCTGACAGAATAACCGATCTTTGGATCAATGGGTTTTATTTTCACAATGATCCTGAAAAAATAAATGCTTTGCGTAGACTCTTGCCCCATGAAAATATGTTAGTCAAACATATTTTCTTGAACCACTTAGTTGAAGCCACACGAAATGTTTTATATGTTGCCTTTATAATTAAAGTTGCTTTTAGTGAAGGCTGCTTTAAAGACTTATAGGGAAAAATGAGAGTAGGGTCAAGTCTTGACGGTCTGTTGCCCAAATCCTCTTAA
>JACQFG010000251.1 GCA_016200155.1 Planctomycetota bacterium
ATGTGCTTGATCGGCGACATCCCCTCGCGGCCCACCGGCATGCCGATCGAGACGCGATAACCCTTCTTGCCGTCCGGCGTCAACGCAGCCGTGACGCTCGGCGAGCGCCTCAGAAGATCGGCGAACCCACCGAAGAGGAGCATCTGGAACGGGTCCTTCGATGCGGCATCGAGGCCGTTATTGAAATCGGGATTGTTCTTGCGAATGGCAGCCAGGTCGAGCCACGTCCACGCCATCACCTTCGCGGGCGCCTTATTGTGGGCCTCCATGAATGCGGGGGCGTGCAGGACACTCTTCTTGCCTTGCGAATCGAGCGCCAGCTTCAATGCTTTCTCATCGCTGGCAACGATCAACGCGCCGTCGGCAATCGCGAAGCTGAGCTTGCCGCCGATCTGGCCGATGTCGTGGCCCATGTATTTCGATCGGACGACGCGGTCCTTCGATTCCTGGCGTTCCAGCTCCTTCGTCAGCACGTCGAAGGCGACGTCCAAGAAGCGCCGCAGCTTCTTCTCGTCGTGCGACTGGATGACCAGCACCGCTCCTTGCGGCGGCGTGACCTTGGCGCCGATGACGATGCCGCCGGCCGTCAGTTCGGCGATGATCTCGTCGCGATCCTGGCCGAGCTGCTTTTCAAAGTAAGCGATGAGCTGATAGACCTGCTGGAAATTGGTCGAATCGTAATACTCGCGCACGCCGGCAAGCTTCCTGGCTTCGAGGAATAGCTCGTTGGTCTCGATCGCCTTCAGCAGCTCACGCGGACGATCGACCTTCACAATCAATTCGGCCTGACCTGGCACGAACCGCAGCGGGTTCTTGGCGTCCTGAGCAAACGCGGCGGCCGATGACAAAAGGACCACCCACAGGCTGCACAACCAGCGCGGCTTCATGATCGTTCCCGCCGAGAGAGAGTTGAGAGAGCGATACCGATACCTACTTGGCACAAGAGGCTCAGGTTTCAACAAACAGAGCCGTTCTTCGCTTACGCTTCAGGCTCTGACGGCCGCGCTTTTGGGCATTGAACGCAGCGCGCGACCGAACAAAATCGTTCTAAGTTATGTTGTAGCTATAGATAGCGTTGGCCGCAACCTGCTGGCACGCCAATTGCTAGATGATATGGTCGCCTCCAAGGTTCCTCTCCAGTCCTTGGATTCTCCATGACGCTCTGCCTGTGTTCGATGCTGGCGTCGCCCACGCGGCGCCGCGATCGGGGTGCGCGCCGAGCGAGAGGACCTGCCGTTGCAAGCGCTGGGTGAAACGATCTGTCCGTACTGCGGCGTCGGCTGCCGGCTGGCGTTCGAACGCGATGCCGGCGACACGATGCGCGTTCGCGGCGTCGAAACCGCAGCAGCCAACCTCGGCGGCATTTGCGCGAAAGGCGCCCAGCTCGGACCGACCATCGCCACTCCCGATCGTCTCGCGCATCCGCAGCTTCGTCTCAGTCGCCACGACAGCTTTCGCCAGGTCGATTGGCCGACCGCTTTCCGCTATGTCCGCGAAATCTTCACGAACATCCTCAACACGCACGGCTCCGAAGCGATCGGGTTCTACGGCAGCGGCCAGCTCGACACCGAGACCGTTTACCTGATCGGCAAACTGTTCAAGGGGCATCTGGGCTGCAACAACACCGATTCGAACAGCCGGCTGTGCATGGCCGCCGCCGTCGCCGGGTATCGCACGAGCCTGGGCAGCGATGGGCCGCCGACCTGCTACGACGACATCGACGTGGCCGACGCGATCGTCATCATGGGCAGCAACATGGCGGAGGCCCATCCGGTGACGTTCGATCGCGTCAAGGCATCGAAGAAGTCGAACCCCGACCAGCAAATCATCGTGATCGACCCGCGCCGCACGCCGACCGCCGCGTGTGCCGACATCTACCTGCCGGTCGCGCCCGGCGGCGACATCGCTTTGCTGAATGCTCTGGGCCGGATGCTGCTCGATCGCGGCGCTTTCGATCGCGACTTCACTCTACAGCACACGCGCGGCTTCGAAGAGTACCGGGCGTTTCTGTTGGAACAGAACGTTGTTGAACTCTGTCAGCTCGCCGGCGTGGCGCCGGAAGAGCTTTACCGCGTCGCCAAGATTTTGCACGCAGCGAAAGGTTTCTTGAGCTTCTACTGCATGGGGCTGAATCAGAGCACCGTCGGCATGTGGAAGA
This sequence comes from Planctomycetota bacterium, assembly GCA_016200155.1. Lineage (GTDB taxonomy): Bacteria > Planctomycetota > Planctomycetia > Gemmatales > Gemmataceae > SIAQ01. The sequence goes on from JACQFG010000251.1 coordinate 2,159, forward strand.
ATAACTGCCTGATCAACCTGCACCTCTTGCTCGGTCAGATCGGCAAGCCGGGGGCCGGGCCGTTCTCGCTGACCGGGCAGCCGAACGCGATGGGCGGGCGTGAAGGCGGCCTGTTGTCGCATCAGCTTCCGGGGTATCGCACGGTCGAGGACGCCGAACATCGCCGGCAGGCCGAGGAGTTCTGGGGCCGCAGTCCGGGGACGATCAGCGCCAAGCCGGGTCTGACTGCGGTCGAGATGTTTCGCGATCTGGAGAAGGGCAAGCTCAAGGCGATCTGGATTGCCGGCACGAATCCCGCGGTCAGCCTGCCCGATCTGCACCAGGTGAAGCGCGCAATGGCGAAAGCCCAGCTTGTCGTCGTCAATGAGGCGTATCACCCGACGGAGACCTCGCGGCTCGCGGATGTCATCCTGCCGTCAGCCCAGTTCGGCGAAAAGGAATGGACCAGCACCAACAGCGAACGCATGGTCGGCTACAGCCCCAAGTTGTGGGACGCGCCGGGTGAAGCGATTCCCGATTGGCAGATCATCGCGCGATTCGCCCAGACGATGGGCTTTCGCGGCTTCAACTACGCCAACGCCGCCGAGGTGTGGGACGAATTCATCCAGATGACGAAAGGCCGGCCGTGCGACATGGCCGGCGTCACCAGCCAACGTCTACGCGAGGTCAGCAGCCTGCAATGGCCGTGTCCGGGCATCGATCATCCCGGCAGCAAGCGGCGCTATCTCGATCGCAAGTTCGCGACGCCGGACGGCAAGGCGATCTTCCTGACGCGCGACCACAAGGAGCCGCGCGAGGTGCCGGACCACGAGTTCCCGTTCGTGCTGACGACCGGTCGGCTTTATGCCCACTGGCACACGCTGACGCGCACGGCGAAGGCGGACAAGCTGGTTCGCCGCGAGCCGGCGCCGTTCGTCGAGATCAACCCGAAGGATGCGGCCCGGCTCGACATCGAGGCGGACGACCTCGTGCAGATTTCCAGCCGGCGCGGCACGATTCAACTGCCTGCCCGGCTGCGCGACGGCGTCTGTCCCGGCATGGTGTTCGTGCCGTTCCACTGGGGCGACCAGTTCGGCGAAGGTAACGCCGCGAACTACCTGACGATCGCCGCGATCGGCCGAGTCGCCAAGCAGCCGGAGCTGAAGTTCTGCGCCGTCAATCTGGAAAAGGTGCCGCAGCCCAAGAAGCGGACGGTGTCGTTGCCGATGGCCGAAAACGGGGCGCTGCCGGCGGAGGCGTGGATGTATTGACCTTTCTTCGTTTAGCGCCCGCGCGGCGCCACGCGGGCGCTAAACGAAGAAAGGAAAGATGGTACTGTGAGTTTCCAAGGAGTGACAACGTGAACGTACGTGATTTCCTGAAAGCCGGACATACACCGTCGTTGTTCTGCGCCTTTTTGTACTTCGACATCAGCTTCATGGTCTGGGTGATGCTCGGGGCATTGGCGAATTCGATCGTGCCGGACTTCGGCATGACGGAGACGCAGCGCGGTTTGATGCTGGCGGTGCCGCTCCTGGGCGGGGCCGTTCTGCGGTTGGTGCTTGGGCCGATGACCGATCACATCGGCGCCCGCAAGACCGGGCTCATCGGCCTGGTCGTGACGGTGCTGCCGCTGGCGCTGGGATGGCTGTGGGCCGACAGCTATGAGAAGATCCTGGTGGTGGGCGCACTGCTGGGCGTCGCGGGGGCGAGCTTCGCTGCCGCGCTGCCGCTGGCGAGCCGCTGGTATCCGCCGCAATATCAAGGTCTGGCGATGGGCATCGCCGGCGCGGGCAACAGCGGCACGGCATTGGCCACGCTGTTCGCGCCGATGCTCGCCGCGGAACTCGGCTGGCATGCGGTCCTCGGCCTGTCGATCATCCCGATCGCCCTCACCACGGTCTGCTTCTTTTTCTGTGCCAAGGACAGCCCCAACCAGCCGCCCGCGAAATCGTTCACCGACTACGCCAAGGTTCTGGGGCATGCCGACACGTGGTGGTTCTGCCTGTTCTACTCCGTGACGTTCGGCGGTTTCGTCGGCCTGGCCGTCTTCCTCAACAGCTTTTTCCGCGTGCAATACGGCCTGGCCCCGGTCGCTGCCGGCGCGTTCGCCACCATCTGCGTCATCTCCGGCTCGCTGCTGCGTCCGGTCGGCGGCTACCTGGCCGATCGCTTCGGCGGCATCCGTATGCTGATCGTGCTCTATGTCGGCGTCGTGGCGACCATGGTCGGCCTTGGCTTCCTGCCCGACCTCTACGTTGGCACCGCCCTCATGTTCCTCGGCATGGGCTGTCTCGGCATGGGCAACGGCTCCGTCTTTCAGCTCGTCCCCTTGCGGTTCCCCAAAGACATCGGCGTCATCACCGGCATCGTCGGCGCGGCGGGCGGCGTCGGCGGGTTCTTCCTGCCGACGGCGCTCGGCACCCTCAAGGACCAGACCGGCTCGTTCGCCGGCGGGTTCTTCGCGTTCGGCGCCACCGCCTTCATTTGCGCGGGCGCCCTGGCCATGGTGAGCCGAAACTGGGAAGGCGTCTTCGTCGGCACCGGTGGCAAGGCGGTGACGCCGGTTGCCGAACCAGTGCAGCCGTAGGGGCAAGCTGCTAGCTTGTCCCCGTTGTGCTCAGGGACAAGCTGGCAGCTTGTCCCTACGATGTTCGCTCTCTCCTCTCCTGTGTTTCATTACCAGGTCCAATCAGGATTCCAGAGGAGATTTCATGTTCGGCTATCTCATCGACATGGACGGCGTCATCTATCGCGGCAGTCAACTGATCCCCGGGGCGGACCGCTTCATCCACGAATTGCGGACCGCGGACATCCCATTCCTGTTTTTGACCAACAATAGCCAGCGCACCCGCCGCGATGTGGCGACCAAGCTCCAGCGGCTTGGCGTCGATGCCGGCGAGGAGCACATCTTCACCTGCGCCATGGCGACGGCGCGTTTCCTCGCACGACAAAAGCCGCACGGCACCGCATTCGTCATCGGCGAGGGCGGCTTGTTGACGGCGCTGCACAGCAATGGTTACGCCGTCGTCGATCGCGATCCCGACTACGTCATCGTCGGCGAAGGGCGCACCCTCAACTTCGAGATGGTGGAAGCGGCTCTCGGCATGATCCTCGGCGGCGCCAAGCTCGTCGCCACCAATCTCGATCCCAACTGCCCGACCCAGACCGGCACGAGGCCCGGCTGCGGCGCCATCGTCGCCATGCTCGAATCGGCCGCCGGCATCAAGGCCTTCAGCGTCGGCAAGCCGAGCCCCGTCATGCTCCGCGCCGCCCGCAAGGAACTCGGCCTCACCACCGATCAGACCATCGTCATCGGCGACACCATGGACACCGATATCCTCGGCGGCGTCCAGCTCGGCTTCAAGACGATCTTGGTCCTGAGCGGCGGCACCCGACGCGAGGAGCTGTCCCGTTTCGCCTACCGCCCCGACAAGGTCGTCGGCTCGATCGCCGACCTCGATCATGCCCAGCTTCTGAGTGAATTCTCACCCGCGAACGAGGTTGAAAAACCCGCGATCCGAAATCATCGGTCACTGCTCCCAGCCACCTTATGAAAACACTCGGAACACTAATCATCACCAATCGGCACTAATAGAGCAGCGCGGATCACCCTCTCCGATCAGCGCAGATTAGTGCCGATTAGTGTTCCGTAATCTCAAGCATTCAAACTGGCCTTGGCATGTCTTCGCGATCTTTGCTACATTCTCCGGTCGCTTACGCTCCCGGCTCGCCAACCCATGCTCGCCAACCCATGGAGGGGATCATGTTCACGCGCACTTTGCTGTCCGCTGCGATCTTGCTTTCGTTCACGTTGCCCGCCTTCGCGCAGACTCCCTGGCAGTTCCGCTGGCAGAAGGGGCTCGTGCTCACCTACAAGATCAAGCACACGACTTCCGTCGTCGAAGTCGTCGACAAGGCCACCAACACATCAAGCTCCAACCTCGACCTCGTCAATCGCTGGCACGTGACCGGGATCGACGCCGAAGGAGTTGCCACTCTCTCGATGACGCTCGTCTCCATGCGCAACGAGCAGAAGCGGGCCAACGGCGAGACGCTGCTCTTCGATTCCGAGAATCCCGACAAGAGCACGCCGGAGCTGCACAAGCAGATGACCAAGTTCATTGGCTCGACGCTGGCGATCGTGCGCATGGACAAGTTCGGCCGCGTGCTGGAAGTCAAGCAAGGCTCGGCCGCGACCTACGAGACCGAGCCGCCGTTCCTGGTCGTCTTTCCGGACGCGAAGGCGGCGGTCGGGCAGGCCTGGCGCCGGCCGTTCAACCTCGTGCTCGATCCGCCTTTCGGGGCCGGCGAAAAGTATGAAGCCCATCAACGCTATGAGTGCAAGAAGCTTGAGGCCGGCAAGGCGACTTTGAGCGTGGCGACCAAGTTCGCAACGGCGCCCGACAACATGCGCGACCGAATTCCGCTCATGCAAAAGGAAGTGCAAGGCGAATTGATCTTCGATGTGGACGGCGGCCGGCTCATCTCGGCGCAGATGAGCATCGACAAGACGGTCGAGGACCACCAGGGCAAGGGGAGCAGCTATCAGTTCAAGAGCCAGTATTCGCGGGTGCTGGTGGATTGATGTGCCGCTTGCGGCGTAGCAACGTCACGCGCATCCTACGCCGCAAGCGGCTATACCTTCTGCAGTTTCCACGCTCCGCGCACGAAACGAGCCAGGAAGAACACGCCGCGCACGACGATGTCGGCGGTCATCGCGAGCCAGCAGCCGTACAGGCCCATGCCGAACCCTTCGAACGTGCCGATCTCCCACCACGCCAGCGATCCGAACCAGTATGGCAACCGGACAGCGAATTCCGTCTTCGCCAGGAAATAGGCGAGCGGGATGCGCACGACGAAGAAGCCGACCCAGGTGAACAGCACCGGCACGCGCGTGTCGCCGGCGCCGCGCATGGCGCTCGTGAACACGATCGTCGAGGCCAGCGGCGGCATCGCGAACGCCACCAGTCGCAGCACGTCCACCCCCGCGGCGATGATCGGCGCCTGCGACTCGCTCGGACAGAAGAGCGCGAACATCTGCGGGGCAAGTGTGAAGAAGATCGCGGCCATCAACGTCATCACGCCGCAACCGAGGGCGAACGCCATCCAGCCGGCGCGTTCGGCCTCGGCGGGCCGCTGGGCGCCCAGGTTTTGGCCGACCAGCGTCATCGCCGCCGTGCCGAAGGCCGCCCCGGAAAGATAGCCGAGCGCTTCCCACACCAGTGCGATGCCATGGGCGCTGGCGGCGACTTCGCCGAACGTGTTGACGATGCTGAGAAACCAGAACTGCCCGGCGACCACCGACAGGCTGTCCAGCCCCGACGGCACGCTGATGCGCAGCAGCCGATAGAACAGGTCGAAGCGCGGCAGGAACAACGCCGGCTGCAGCTTCAGGCCGAAGCGCCCGCGGATCAGGATCGCGATCACGACCAGGCCGCCGAGCACGTGGCTGAGCGCCGTCCCCAGCGCGATGCCGATGAAGCCGAGCTTGGGGAACGGCCCGTAGCCGCGCGAGAACCCCCAGGCAAGCGGGATGTTGATGACCGCGACGCCAATCATGACGACCAGGCCGGTGCGCGTGTCCCCGGCGCCGATCAGGCAGGAGATGCCGGCCACCTCGATCGTTTGAAAGACGAGCAGCCCGAAGAGGATGAGCGCGTATTCGGCAGCGTAGTCGGCCGCGGCGCCTTCGAGATTGAGCACGTGGACCATCCAGCGCACGCCGCCGAGGAACGCCCAGGCCGTCGCGATCAGTCCGAGTCCGACGGCCAGCAGCAGCGCCTGATGGGTCGCTTCGACTGCGAGCCGATGCTCCCCCGCGCCGACGCAGCGCGCGACCAGCGCCGTGCTGCCGACGGTCACCAGCACGTTGTAGCAGGTGATGAACCACGCCAGGTAATGCGCGGTCGTCGAGGCGGCGAGCACGGCGGCGTGATCTTCGACTTGCAGATGCCCGGCCAGGAAGCGATCCGACAGCAGGACGACGAAGTGCAATCCCTGCTGTGCCAGCACCGGCATCGACAGCGCGATCACCAAACGCCAGCTCGGCAACGGCAGGGCATCGCTCATGAACGAATCAAACCACGGATGAAAACGGCTGAACCAAGATAGGATACGGATCGCAACACGGCGAGCCGAGCCCCGTAAGGGGCCGGTTGAATTACGCCGGCAACCGGCCCCTTACGGGGCTCGGCTCGCCGCGTACCGTTCGTGTTCATCGGTGGTTACTTCTTGTCTTTCTTCTTCGGCCCCAGCGTGATCAGGTCGGTCCATTGCCGCACCGCGATCAGGCGGCGCTCGCGCGGCATGTCGGGATCGTAGAAGATCTCGGCCCCCGGAACGATGTTGATCAGATGCCAGTGGCTCAGCGTGCGAATGGACATCACGTCGCTGTTCAGGTTATCCGCGAGGTGCAGCTTGACATCCAGCCGCGCCGCGTCCTCCGTGGAAACATTGTGGAACAGCTCCATGATTTTCACGGCCAGCGTCGACTTGTTGCTGTGATAGCGGCGCACGGCTCGAAACAGCTCGTAGTCGCGCTCGCGGTCCCAGGTGAGCCATTGCTGCAACGACTGCATGTACACCCAGCGAATGCCGAGCGGCACCTGATCCTGGGAGAAATCATCGTAGACGTTGGCCACGTCGTCGACGGCCATCGAGCAGCGGATCGCATGGATCCACTGGGCCGTGGTCTCGGGTTTCAGCCCCTTGGCGCCAGGTCCCGTTTCGTCCTTCACAGACTTCTGCACGCGTTCCTTGAGTTCCGCGAGGGCAACGCCGAACGGCTTGACGTCGGAGATGGCGTTGGCAAGCCGCTCATGCACCGCAACCGCCTTGTCCTGGATCAGCTTCATATCCTTGTTCTTGATCTCCGGCATGCCCTCATACCAGCGCGGCGGCGTGGGATTTTCGGGCGGTTCGAGCGATCCGCCGCGGCTCGTCCACTCCAGCATCAACTGCTTTTGCGATTTGCTCAGGCCGCGCCGGCCGTCTCCGTAACGAACCGTCGATGAACCCTCGTAGGCGAGGATGATCACCTTCGCCGTGGGGCCCTTGCGGCGCGTGTCCTTCTCGTTTTCATAAAACGCCTCGTCGCGATCCATGCTGCCGACCCGGTCGACCACGACCGCGGAATCCTTGGCGGGCAGCGTGATGTCGAGAATCTCCTCCTTGAACTTCTCATCCGCCTGGGTCGGATCGACAAAGCGAACGCGGACGATCGCTTCCTTGCCGTCCTTCTTATTGCGGATGATGATCCGGCCGCGTTCGAGCGTCAGGTCGGCATCGAGCAGCGCCACCGGAACGTGCAAGGTGGCCCGGCTTTCGAGCACCGAGCCGTCGGTCGTCAGTTCGGGAAGGTTGCCCCACAGCGTCAGCTCGACGCCGGTTTCGAGCTGGATCACGTTCTTGCTGCCAGGCAGGCTGAGCAAGGATCGGCCCGACGTGACCTTCGCCTTCGGACCGCCGATCCGCGTCCAGCCGGACTTGGGAAGACTTTCCAAAAGGACCGCCGGCTCCTTGATCGGGGGCTGCGCGTAGGCGCCGATCGCCTCTTGCTTCGTGCTGGCCGGGTCGCGCGGAATGACGACGGCCTCCTTGAACTCGGCCGGCTTTCCCTTGGTCGGCGGATCCTCGTCCTGCTTTTTCGGCGTGTCGTCCACTTTCTTGGGTGGCGGGAGTTTTTCGTCGGGCTGCTTCGGGCCCGGCGGTTTCACCTTGGGGTCGACGCCGTTGGTCTTTTTGTCGTCTCCCTTGGCGATTTGTTCGGGCGACTTGGGATCGCCGGGATTGACCGGCGTATTGGTGCCCGACAGGAGTTGCCAGAGGGCGAAGACGAGCAAGCACGCCGCGAGCACGCCGCCGCCGGCGATGAGGTAGATGTTGCGGTTGTTGGCGCCGACGGGAGGAACGCCCATGCGCAGCGTGTCGTCCGTATCCGGTTCGAGTTCGCTGGAGAGGTCCTGATCGTCCTTCTGGTTGGCTGACTTGCTCGGTTTGCGGAACGGGATCGACTCGGGCCCCTTGACCAGGCCGTACATGCGCTGTTTGGCCGTCGGCGGGACCAGGGCCGGCTCGCCGAGCACCAGCGTCAGGATCTGATGGCACGCCGCCACTTCCGCGAGGTGCACGTCCGACGCCAGGCAGATCTGCTCGACCTCGCCGGATTGCTCCGGCGTCACTTCGTTGTCGAGATACTCGGCGATGGTGTTCGCATCGATACCTCCCGGCCCCGAGGTCGGCGGCGTGGTCAACCGGCGCCGCCGTGTCACCTGCTTGATGCGCTCCATCAGGTCGCGCGCCTGTTCGCTCTCGGCCACCTTGGCGCCGATCAGCTTCGCCTGGGCCGGGTCCAGCATGTCATCCAGATACGACAACAAAGTTCGCAAGGTCAAACGCACAGGATACTCCAATCTTCGGGTCTTCGTTTAGCGCCCGCAGAATGCCACGAGAATGGCAAACGCAATCAACTACACCCATATATGTGGGTTCTCGCGCGTCATTTCGTACAGCATTTCGATTTTTTCTTGAGATTCCCAAGGTTGGGTTCTTCCATTCGTCCACGGACATCCTTCCTGGCGCCTACCGATTTGACCGAGCACTAGGAAATTCCACGGTGTGGATAGTGTGAAATTTCCTATCGTCTCCATAATCGTCTTGGTTCGAATGGGTTATGGCTTTTTTTTCGAGGAAATC
>JACQFG010000257.1 GCA_016200155.1 Planctomycetota bacterium
AGACCGTCCGCGGTGGGAATGAACTTCAATCCGCGCAGCTCCTTGCCCTGGCAGATGTACTCGATGGCGTTGTGACGCTCCTTGGTCTTCGGATCCTTGAGAGTTGCCTTCTCCGGGCCCATGCCGAGGATGCCGTGGAACACGGTCCAGAAACCATGGGAGGTCAGCAAATCACGGTCGCGCACCTGTTGCAGCGCCGCCTCAAGGCGAGGCCGCAGCGCGTCGAGCGACTCCGGGACGGGCACCGGCTTGTCCTCCGGCGTGTCGTTCGTCTTCTGGGGATCGACCGACGGCGCGGGGGGGCAGGCGATACCGGTGAAGGCCAAAAGCGCGATCAGGCAGCATAGGCAGCGACGCATAACAGCACATTCATTTCTTGATGTTCGTTTCTGTTCCCGCTGCGACCGGAACCTTCTTCGACGCCGGCTCGCTCTTGCCCACGGCAATGCTCGTCCAGACTGAGCGCAGGCGATCCGTGATCCACGTCCATTCTTCGGGTCGCAGGAAGCTCAGGCAGCAAAGGACCGTGAACGGACCGAATAATGGAAGCTTGAAGATAAAGAAAGCCCCGATCCAGCCAAGCATTGCGCCCCCCAGGAGAATGCCGCGCCACCAGCCCGTTCGCCAGGCGAACAGGGGAAAGGCAAGTTGCCAGGCAAGTACGAGATACCCTGTCAGGCCCAGGAAGAACAGGACCGTCTCGCGAGAGGACTGCGCCCTTATCAAGCTCTCTCGGGTCGCCTGGAGCGTCGGATTCAGCGGATACCATAGCGCGACGCCGGCCCACCAGTCGCTCAGCTGGAACTTGTGGAGCACACTCGTCAGGATGATGATGACAAAGTGAATCTGCAGCAAGCGCATCATCAGGTTGGCGCCGTGGCTGAGAGGTTGCTCGGTAGCGGCCTGCGGGAACAGCCAGCGTGTGCCGACGATGTCGCCGCGCGCACCAAGGATCCGTTCGGCAATCGAGAGATTGCCGTTCCACTGACCGAGCATCAAGTGCCCGATCATGAGATAGAACGCCAGGATGGCGAGCATGTAGTCGCCTTCGTAGGTGATGGCCGGGTTGGCGAGAAAGGATACGACGACGACCCAGGTCAGCACGCCGGTGATGCGGGTCGCCACGCCGAGCGTGAAGAGCAGCAGTATCAGCAGCGATCCCCAGTACATAGTCTGGAAAAGGGCCACGCTGTTGCCGGCCAGGTAGAGCATCGACCAGCCGATCGGAGCGGGAATGGGCGTCGGTTGATTTTGCAGTTCGCGATAAGCTTCAGCGTCGAGCCAGCCGGTCAAGCTGAAGAATCCCACCTGGTTTCCCAGGAATGACAGGAGCCAGGCGCAAAACAGCAGCCCCGACAGTACCCGCAGGCAGTGCAGGCCCGTCGTGGGAATCGGCGTGAACCAGAAACGCGTCCAGGCGTTGCCGGCAAGACCGATCTCGGCGCCTGCGTTGGAACGATCGTTGCTCACGGCTTCATTTCTCCAAAGTAACTCTTCAATTCCTTGAAGGTGTCCTCCGGTCGCGGCGCGTAAAGATCGAGGGGCAGCACGGTCCGCCGGCTGTAACGCACCAGCTCGGCCGAGGCGGCGCCGTGCTCCCGACAAAGGTAGCGCAAGTAGGACTTCACCAGCGTCTTGGCCCATGGCGAGGCAACCTCGTGCGACTCGCGCAGCAGGTCGTCGGTCTCCTCGACCGGCTTGAGGCGCTTGGTGTGGGCGTCTTCGCGCACCCAGATTTCCACCTTGGGCAGGTCCTTGCCGCCGGCCGCGACTTTTTCATTGCCGCGCGGCGGCATTTGCTGGTCGGGCGGACTCAGGTTCTGGGCGAGGATTTCCTGGCGGTGGCGAACCCAGAACGACGCCTTGTCATCGGGGAACTTGAGCGTGCGGAGCACATCGCCGCGCTCGTTTTTCAGGAAGACTTCGAAGTACACGCTGTAGTCGGGCCGGCGGTTGCTCTGGAAGTGATAATTGTGCGTCATCCGCAGCGGCACGACATAATAGGGCTCCGTAAAATTGACGGTGATCGCCCGGGCAAACACCGGACCGGGCGAATGATTCACGCCCGAAGGAGGCATCACGTCGTTCGGGCCGACGTCATACCACCAGGGGCCGCTGTCCTGCGCGAGCGCGAACAGCCCGATCAGCAGCAGGTGGCCAACGGCGAGAACGCTGCACGCCACCTGGAGCCCCAGCGGGAACGGCCGGGCTCGAGCAGTCGAAGAAGGAGACATGGTCGCATCCCGTGGTTTCGTGCCAGGCGGAGAGGGTGAAAGATTAGCTTAGCGAAATGATCGGCAAACTTGAATTGTATTTGCCAGTTTTCGCAGACCTCCCAGCATCCGGCGGGCCTATTATCCGCGCCGGCGTCATAACCCGCAATCCGGCGAAACCGGAAATTGGTGCCTGGCGAGCCGAGCCGCGCGAGCGGCCGGTTGCGCGACGCTCGTCAAATTTTCGTGGTGCGGGCGGCTCGCCTGCACGTATCGCTTGGTGACCGGCCGGACGTGCAGGCGAGCCTCCCGCACCACGAAAATTCGTGCCCCTCATTCTGAATCGTCTTCCCAGCTATTGCCCACTCAGGATGACTCGGTTCGCCGGGAATCGGCTATAATTCGTGCGGAGGTTGATCATGCGAACGGCGTTGACCTGCATCCTTGCGATTCTCATCGGCATTCCGGCCATCGCCAAGCCGGCGCCGCGCAAGAAGGACGCTCCGGAGCTGCGCAGCGCCGTTGCGGAATCGGGGGTGACGACGCCGGCGAGCGTGCCGCTCAACGCCCGGCTCATCGCCAACGAGACGATGTATCACCTCGACCGCGGCGGGTTGACGCCGGTGGATTTCCGCAAGCAGCTCGATGCGGGCAAGAAGTCAGGCCGGCTTGCCGCAGCGCCGCGCGTCGACCTGATCTTCGAGTTGCACAACACGGGCAAGGAAGAGTTGCAGGTGCTGATCGGCGGCGATACGTCGGGGACGCTGCGCTGGCAGCTGAGCGGGCCGGGAGCGGTCAGCCACACCTTTCGCCCGGTCGTGCAGACCGACGACCTCAAGGAGCCGACCGTCGTGAAGATTCCCGCCGGCGGCTGCCATCGCTGGGTGTACAAGAGCCTGGATTGCAGCGGGCCGCGCGATACGAGTCGGGCCTACTGGACGCAGGCGGGCGAGTATCTTCTTGCGGGAGGATTTACGGTCGCCGTGAAGCCGGCACCGAAGGGGACAGTGCCGCACTGGTACCATAAGGACCATGGCAACGTGGCGATCTCCAGCGGAAAGGTGCGGCTCGTGGTCGTGGATGATTGATGCGGATCACGAATCGAGATAGTCCTTGAGGTATTTGCCTGCCGAGAGGTTCTTGCTGCCGCCGTTCTTGCTCGTTTTCTTGGCGACCGGTTCGGGCTCGGGTTCGGCGGCGTCGAAATCGATCGACGAGATCTCGATCATGGCAGTCGTCACGCCGGGATCGAGCACTTCGGAGTCGTCCGATTCCCCCATGAGCCAGAGGACCAGGTCCTTGCGCAGCTCCTGCTGCGGTACGCGCTCATTGCGAGTGATATGGAACGCAAAGTTCAGGTCGCCGACGGTCAGGACGTCGCCATGGTGAACTTCGATTTGCTGGGTGATCTTTTCGTTGTTGAGCAGAGTGCCGTTGGCGCTTTTCAGATCGCGGACCAGGACGCGTTCGCCCCAGCAAGCGATGGCGCAATGCCTGCGGCTCACCAGGCTGCTATGGGGACGCAGATGGCACAACGGATCGCGGCCAATGATGAAGAGCGTCCCCGGCAGCGGGATTTCCCGATCTTTCTGTTTGCCGACCAAGACCTGCAGACTGGCTTGCATTGGCGAACCTCAATCAGCAGATAACAGCGACTCGCAAACGCGCTCTCACGAAGCAACACAATCATTAGGCGCAAATAATGAATGCAGATTAAAGGATCGTGAAGAGGATTACCAGTCTATTTTCGTTAATATTCCGAAATGAGGGAATCACCGAGCCGTCTCCGGCGCGGAACTTGAGCCATTTTCCCGCCGCCGGCGCCCCACTCAGCCGATCACTTGTAACTCGCCAGGGCGGCGTCCTCGTCCGGAAAGATCTTGAAAATCTTGTCCAGCTTGGTGATGGCAAAGACTTCGAAGATCTGCGGGATGACGCTGCACATGGTCAGCTTGCCCTGAAGCCCGGTAAGCTTCTTGTGCAGGTTGATGAGCTTGCCCAGCGCGGCGCTCGACATGTATTCCACGCTGGTGAAGTTCAACAGCAGTTTGCGCTTGCCGTCCGTATCGACGAGGCTGAACAGCTGCTCGGCAATCGCCTGAATGGTCGGCTCATCGAGAATGCGCTTGTCCAGGAAATGAACGACGCTGATGTCGCCCACTTGCTCAACTCTCAGGCGCTCTTTGGCCATGGGACGTCCCTCTTCTTCTTGCTATATCGTATCAAAGGGCGGAAAAATGAAAACCCGTTCTTCTTGGGTAAATTCGAAATCCGATTCTCGAACCCCGATTTTGCCATTTTTCTTGCCCGACCCACCGTAGCCGCAGGCTTTAGCCTGCGGCCGTTGGCGGGGCGACCGACGGTCCACCGCAGGCTAAAGCCTGCTGCTACCAGGCGTCCGACCGCACTAAGCTACCCTTCGAACCGCTCCAGCAACACCACCGAGGTGTCGTCGTGCCGACCCAGTCCGCCGGTATATTCGGACGTCGTCTGGAACAGGTGGGCGAGCGTCTTTTCCAGGTCCCGGTCGCGGCAGGACTGCAGCGCGTTCATCAGCCCCTGCGTGCCGAACGCCAAGCCCGCCTCCGTCGATCCTTGCGGCGGCAGGGCGTCGGTCAATCCGTCCGAGTAGATCAATATACGGCTGTGCGGGGGAATGGGCACACTCGAAGAGTTATACTCCACGTCCGGATAGATTCCCAGCGGCAGGCCGGTCTCGGCATCGTTGCCGATGTTCGTCACCTCGTTCGTCTTCATGTTGTGCATCATGGCCAGCGGATGCCCGGCCGAGGTCCAGTGCATTTCATGGTTGACCGTATCGATCGCCGTGTAAAAAAGCGTGATGAACCCGCCGCCCGATTGGACGATCGAGTTATCGCACAGCCGCTGATTGATTTCGGCCACGAAGCGGGCCGTCTCGCGATAGCGCGCTCCCGTGAACATGCGGATCAGCGTGTGCATCGCCATGATCGACATGCACGCCTTCAAGCCGTGGCCCGAGGCGTCGCCGACCATCAACGCCAGCTGATTCTTTTCCGGCAAGAACAGATCGTAGTAGTCGCCCCCCGCCATGACGACCGGCATCTCGCCGACCACTTGCATCTGGGCAGGCTCGTACCGCGCGGTGATCGCATACCCCGGCGGCGGCACCAGGCCCTTGGGAATAATCGACTCCTGCATGCGCCGCACGCCGTCCATCTCGTCGCGCAACAGGGCGGTCAACTTTTTCGCTTCTTCCGCGCGGGCCGCTTGCACCGCCGAATCGAGCGTCGCCATCACCAGGAAGATGAAGTCGCCGTTGTCGTCGCGGACGATGTAAAAGCGCAGTCCCTTCGCCATGAAGCGCGGCAGGCTCATCATCTCGGTCTGCCGGCACGCCATCACTACCGGCACGCCGGGCATCATCTCCTGCTGCTGCTGAAAGTACTTGTAGCCGTCTTCGGCAACTTTTGGGAAGGTCAGGGCCATCAGTACGACGTCCCACTTGCTCGGCCCGTTCTCGATGGCGAATTCCTCGGCGGTCAGGCACACCTTGATTTCGTTCGCCTCGTTCCCGAGGTACAGACCAAGGAGGTCCGCCTGTTCGGGATCATCCCATGCAACGAGTACCCGCATGAAAACCCCTCGATCTGCGCCGCCGGTAAAAAGATTGGCATCTCGGTCGTGGGCGCCGTCGGCTAATAAATCCTACCAAAAAAAAAACCAAGGGGAAGACTTTGTCGTCATCTTTTCAGCACGCGCGCCGGCAAAGCGCCCGTATCCGCCGCGCACCGTGCAGTCCTTGACGCCGCACGTGCAGAAAAGGTGAAGCAGATTTTCCCTAACGGCGTAAACGAACCGGTGTGCGTGGCGTTAGGGCGGTAGTGCGGAAGATGACAAAAAAATAAGAGAAATTCCTCTTGCACGAATTCGCTGGACTTACTACTATCCTACTATCGTGGGTTGTTAGAGCAGTCATGGCAGCGAGACCATTTCGGTATTCCCCATTTGTCGGACTCTCATCCCAAAAATTACCCCCTTGGTCCTAGCGAGAAAAGATTTTGTCATGCGACCGTATTACAGCCCGCCGTGGGCCGAGTCTGTTGCGTGATGTTTTTTGAAGGAGGCCCTCCGTGGCTATGAAGTTGTATGTCGGTAACCTGCCCTACAGCGTGACCGACGCCGATCTGGAAAGCCTGTTTTCCCAGCACGGCACCGTTCAATCCGCTCAGGTCATCATGGACCGCGACACCGGACGCTCCAAAGGCTTCGGTTTCGTCGAAATGGGGACCAGCGAAGAAGGTCAGGCGGCCATCCAGGCGCTGCACGACCAGGAATTCCAGGGCCGGAAGCTCACCGTCAACGAAGCGCGTCCCCGTGAAGACCGCGGTCCGCGCGGTGGTGGCGGCGGCGGCGGTGGTGGTCGCGGCGGCTTCGGTGGCGGCGGCGGCGGCGGACGCGGCGGCTTCGGCGGCAAACGCTACTAATCGATCCACTTGGTCTACCAAGAAACCCACGGGCCGCGGTCCGTGGGTTTTTTTGTTCACATCCCCTCACGCACGAAGTTGAATGCGCCCATCATCGTCATCGCCAGCAATACCAGCAGCTGCAGCCCGACCCCCGCTGCCAGGCCCCACCACTCGTACCCCTTGATCGCTGCCGCCGCGCGGTCCAGCTGCGATACCCGCGCAATCTCGAGTTCGAGCGTCTCCGCGTTCGCTATCGGCTCCTGCGCCGGCATCGGTTCGCCTGCCTGAAACGACGTGTCATTGTTCTTGTTCATATTCGCTCCTGCGCCGCTGCTTCTTGCGGAAATGCCAGAACATCGCGAACCCGAAGATCGCTGCCCCGCACGCGAAGAACATGCACGCCGCCCCGAGCACCTGGCCGTGGGCGCCGAAGTATTCCGCGTAGCGCAGCACCGACCAGAGCAGAAAGAAGACGACCCCGCCCGCTGCCGGGAACCCGCGGTCCTCGCGCAGACCGAACATCATCAGCCAGAACGCCAGCACCAGCATGCCGATGTTCGCCAGCGCCGTCGGCAGCAGCACGGCCATCGTATCACGCGGGCCCTCCATGCCGTGCAGCGCCGCGTAGTATAACGCCAGCACCAGCATCAGCAGCGCCATCGACAACGGCAGCCATTGCCGGATCGCGAACGAGTACATCGGCCGCAAATACGCTTCGCCGCGCTGGGAATGAACCAGGAACGCCGCCGTGAACACGCCGACCGACAGCAGCGTGATCGCGATCGTTTGAATCAGGAACGGCCCCATCATGTGGATCCGCCAGAATCCCCGGTGAAAACCGTGAAAGCTCAGCACGCACAAGATCCCCATGCACAGGATCGCTCCGTAGAGCCGATACGGGATCGCAAATCGACTCCCCTCGGGGTGCACCTCGGCAACGATCAACAGCAACGCCCCGACGCTACCGATGAAATAGGCCAGATTGTCATCAATGCGCCAGGCGAGCGGCAATAACACCAGCCACCAGGCAACCAACGGCACGTAAAGGCCGACCGTCGTCGGCGACCTCTTCTGATAGGACCAAAGCAGCCCGATCCCCGCGAAGATCGGCAGCGTGTAGCAAAGTCGCGGCAATTCGAAGAAGTCCAGCTCGTGATGCCGCCAACTCATCATCTCGATGCCGACCCAGATCGCCAGCAGCGTTACCGTCAACAGGTGCAGCAGCACCGTGTCGAGAAACAGGGCCAGCAGAAACACGCCGAGCGCCCACCACCAGAAGCCACTGGCGATGTTCTCGTGCATGTCGAAGATGTTCGCGATCAGGGCGATTGCGCCGCCGTAGAGCAGACACCCGAAGAAGAACGCGAACTCGGAGAAGATCTTCGCCTTGAGGCCATAACGCAGATAGAACCCGAGCCCGTGCGAGCCGGCGACCGCCGTCAACAGTACGAAGAGCTGGATCGGTTTGGGCAGATACTGCCAGTTGAACGTGATGCACAGGAACGCCCCCAGCGCGACGAACATCGCGGCGATGCCGATCAGGATATAGATGGCAATCGACTGATGCCGTTCGGAGCTTTGCGTCGGCGTCTCGTAAAGCTCGACGATGGCATTGGCTTGATCTTCATTGACGAGGCCTGCGCGCCGCCAGTGATCGAGCTGGTCGAGCAGCCATTGCCGCATCGATTGCGTGAGGGGGCGTTTTTCCATGATTGGGCTCGCTCGCTCAGTTGGATCACGCTGTTTCCTGGATTCCAGTCTCCGGCTTTTGACCAGTCCCCGACCCAGGTTTCACATGGCCGTCCGTTTTGTTCGTCGGGACTGGCGCCTGCGAGGCATTCCAGCCCTCGGTGTTGATCATCGCCTGGTATGCCGCCAGAGTCATGCCGAGGCGTTTGCCCGCTTCCAACCGCATCGCGAGCGGCGCTTGATTCGGGTTGCCGCCGCGCATGACAAGCCAGGCAATGCCACAGATCGCGCCGAGGGACAACCCAGAGACAACGACCGTCCAGCAAGTGGGCTCACTGACCGGAGGGACTTCTCTTGACCCGCCGTAAAAGAACATCATGGTGTACATGAATGCGACGGTGCTGGCGCAGAACCCTGCAACGGCCGCGAAGGCAAGCAATTTCACCACGAACGGCCGGGCCGTGAAGGGGCCGCCAACACGATGCATGAAGGATTGCACCCAGCCGCAATTCGGACACGGCGATGCCGCTTCTCCGTATTTGCTGAACTGATCGAGAGCCTCCTGCGTCCTTTCCGGGAAATACACATAGGCTGTGCCGCACGATTCACACGCAACGTCGATTCGAATGCTCTGCGGTGAAAGCGCCAGCGTCTTGACCGCCTCGGGGCTCGCAGAATGTGCGGCTTCCAGATGGGCATTTTCCTTGTAGAACTTGTTGACTGCATTGAGCAGCCAGACGCCGCGAATTACCATGATTGGAGCAATGACCAACGCACCGAGATAAATCTTTTTCTCGCCGGCGATCAGGCTGCCCAGACCAACAATGGCCGCGAGTATTCCAAAGACAATGAAATACCACGCCGTTGAGCGAGACGGTAACTGCATGTAACCTCCCACCATTTTTCGCGACGCTGCGGAGTCAACGGTCCTGATTCGGAGCGACAACCCCCGTAGCGTGGACTTCAGTCCACACTACAAACAACCGCATGGACTGAAATCCACACGACTCATCGACCTGCACTCGGAATAGCATGTAACCTTTACGGTCTCTAATGCCCATGTCCACCGTGCGGATGCTCGTCCGCCCGGAACAGCGGGTGCTGCCGGTTGCCGCGCGCCGTCAGGAACGCGATCAGATCGAGGATCTCGTCGCGCGTCAGCTTGTCGAGCAGCCCCTTCGGCATGATCGACACCGGCGACTTCGTCTTCGTGTCGATTTCCGACTTCAGGATGACGATCGGCTCCGCTTTCGCCAGCGGGTTCTCGATCATCTTGATCTGCTTGGGCGTCTCGTCGAGGATGATGCCGGTGTAGGTCTTGCCGGCCTTCGTCTCGATCACCCACGTCTGATATTTCTCGTTGATCTTGAACGACGGCTCGACGATGTCCTTGAGGATGTCGAGCGCCTTCAGCTTCGGATCGAGCTTCATCAGGTCGGGGCCGAAGTCGTTGCCCTCGCCGTCCATCTTGTGGCAAGCGATGCAGGTGGCGACCTTGAACATCGCCTTGCCGTTGCCGAACGAGCGGCCTGGCTTCATCAGCTCGACGTCGGAGGCGAGATCGACGTACTTCCACTCGGTCCGCGGCCGGCGATCCTTCAGCAGCGGGTCCTCGATCTTGAGCGGGTTCTTGGCGAGGTATTTCTCGGGATCGGCGAGATATTCGTCGAGGTTATCGACGACGTAAAGGGCGCCGTGCATGCGCATCCAGTGCCCCGGATAGGTGCAGACATACGGATAGACGCCGGGCGCCAGAGGGGCTGTGAAGCTGAGCCGTTGCACCTCGCGCGGCTGCAAGAGCGTGCTCGCCAGCAGGACCTTGTCGGACTTCGGCACGAAATAGCGAGCCTGGAACTCCGGGCTCGTCGAGTTCGCCTCGGCATACTTGCCCAGCTCTTCCATCGAGCCGGGTTTCGCGAACACGATGTTGTGTGGCATCAGGTCGAAGTTCTCGAGCAGGAACTCGACGGCCTTGCCCTTCTGCACGACGATCACTTCCTTGTCGAACGCCATCCGTTCGGGCAGGGTGCCGATGCGGATGACGCGCACGCCCAGCTCGCCCAGCTCGGCCCGGACTTTCTTGCCCGCGTCGATCGGCAGCAGCGTGGACAGGGCATCGGCGAACTCGAGGGCGTCGAGCGCGTCGGGCTGGGTGCGTTCCTTGACCGGAATCTTGCGGATGTGCTGCAGCATCGTATCGACCAGCTTGACCGTGTCGTCGTCCTTCGGCCAGTACTGCCGCGGGATGCGCTGCAGGGCACGGATAGCCGGGAGGCGATCGGTGTCGGCCTTGACGAACCTGGCGAGCGTGGCGAACGTCTTGGCCTCCTGGCCGCGCACCGTGGTGAGGGCGGTCATCGCATCGCGGCGCACCAGCAAGACGGGATCGACCTGGCTAAAGACATGGTCGGCTTTCACGGCGGGCGTCGGCTGCTTGGCGATCACGTGGACGTCTTTTTTGTTGCTGTCGAGAATCTTGAGCGTGTAGTTATTGAGGCGGGTGCCGAGGTTGCCGTCGGTGCGGTTGTAGATGACGATCGATTCGATGGCGAAATCTTTGCCGAGATCGACCTGCCACCAGGGGTTGGTGGTTCCCTCGGCGGTATGCGTTTGCCCGCCGTCGTTGTAGGTGCCGCTCTTGTTGCCGTCGATGGCCCGGCTGGCGACGCCGCCGTGGGCCGTGCTCGATTGCGAGGCCGTGCCCTGGCGTGCGACGTTCTTGCCGTCGGAATAGACTTCGACCTCCGCGAGGGTCAGCGTCCGGAAGTTGCCCGGAAGCTCGATGCGGACATATCGGCCGACGACGCCTTTGCCGCTGACCGTCTTGGGCGCGAGGTTCTCCGGCAGCTTTTCGAGCAGCGGCTCGATCTTCGCGTACAGACTGGCGCGTACGCTCGCATCGGAGATCATCGGCATCGCGCCGAGGAAGTCGCGCAGCGCCGGCACCGATTTCGTGGCGAGAACCCAGGCCTTGTCGGGCGACCCATCGACGTTCATCAGCGAAACGTAGCCGATCTGGCGGATGACCGGTTGCTTGGCGCTGGTAGCCAGCTTCTCTAGCTCGGTTCGAGCGGCGGCGAGTTCCGTCGGGCCGCGCGACGTCAGCATGCGGACCAGATCGAAGATGACGTTCTCATCGCGCGCTTCCTTTTGGCTGTCGATGCGGGCGATGGCATCGAGCAGCACGCGCATCTCCGCCTTCTTCTCGATCTTGGCCAGCTCGACGACGGCTTCGCGGCGAACGCCATCCTGCAGGCCGTGCCGCAGCAGGATTTCGTTGTACACCGCGGGGCTCTTCTTGGTCTTGAGCAGCACCTCGTTGGAGATGCTGCGCAGGAAGAAGCGGGCGCCCGCGTCACTGGACACCGGGATCGTCTGCCCCTTGGCGAGGGCGGCCTTCCAGTTGGCGTCGACCTGGCGGCGCGTTTCCTTGATGACGTAATCGAGGTAATAGTCGGTCGGCTGCTCGGCCGCGATCAGGGCGACCTCGACGGCGTCGGGATTATTGAAGAAGCTCGCCGCCCGCACCGCTTCGAGGCGGACGCGCGGATGCTTGTCGTCCGCAGGGCCCTTGAAGATTTCGAGCGCATCGGACACCTGCTCGCGCTGATAGCACAGCACCCGCGCCGCTGCTGCTCGGGCGCGATGGTCCGGCGACGCAAGCACCTTCTTGAGCAGATCGCGATTGGCGACGTTGTGGTTTTGATGGACCCACAGCCCTTCGAGCTGATGATGCTCGAACTCGGCGTCCTTCCTATCGAGCTTGTCGAGCCACGCCGCCGTTGCAGCGATGACATCGTCGGTCTTGCGCGATGAGAGTTCCAGCCGGGCGCGGTAGCGGACCTTGTCTTCGGGGTTTTTCAGTGCGTCGAGCAACTCCGGAATGGTCGCCCCGTCGATCCTCGGCGATTTCGACATCGGCCGGCCTTCGTAGGTGATGCGATACACGCGGCCATAGGTGCGATTGCGGTTCGGGTCGCGCAAGTTGTGCTGCATGTGGCCGATGATCGGGTTGTGCCAATCGCTGAAGTAGATGGCGCCGTCAGGCCCCATCTTGACATCCGAGGGGCGGAAGTTCGGGTCGGAGGACGACACGATGTTTTCTTCGACGGTGGCGCCGAAGCCGGAGCCTTCGTCGATGACGCGATGGCGGAAGATGCCCTGGAAGCTGATGACGTTGGCGTTGAGGTAGTTGCCCTGATACTCCGGCGGGAAGTGCTGGCTGGAGAGGATTTCATTGCCGGGGCAGGGGCGACTTTGCTGCTTGAAGAACACCTTGAGCCCCGCATGGCTGCTCGGGTAGTCGAGCCGGCCCGAGAAGGCGGCGGCGAAGTAGTTGGCGTTGCCGGTGCCGTCGGTCATGAAGTCCTGGCCCCAGCGATCGAAGACGTGGCCGTGCGGATTGGCGAAGCGGTAGTTGACATACGTCTCAAATTTGAACGTGCGCGGCTCGAAGCGAAACGCGCCGGCGTTGGCATTGCGCACCGGAGGGCCCCACGGCGTCTCGACCTGCGTGTGATGGAATGTCCCTTCCTGGAAGTACAACGCGCCGCCGCCGTCGATCACGAAGCTGTTCATGGCGTGATGCGTGTCGGCGGAATCGATGCCGTGCAGGATGCGCTCGCGGTAGTTCGCCTTGCCTTTGCCATCGGTGTCCTTCAGAAACATGAGGTCCGGCTGCTGGCCCACCAAGAGGCCGCCGTTCCAGAATTCGAGGCCCGTCGGCACGTGCAGCTTGTCGGCCCAGACGGTACACTTGTCGGCAACGCCGGTTCCCTTGGTGTCTTCGAGGATGATGATCTTGTCGTTCTGCTCTTCCTTGGGCTTCCAGTGCGGATAGCTCGGCATCACGGCGACCCACAGCCGGCCCTGGTTGTCCCAGGCCATCTGCACCGGATTGGCGAGGTCGGGGAACATCTCCTCTGAGGCGAACAGATTGACCTTGAGATTCTTGCCGACCTTCATCTTCTTGATCACTTCCTCGCCGCTGAGAAAGAGATGCTTGAGCCCCGGCAGCGGCCCCGGCTTGTTGGTGTTGATGTCGACAAACGCTGGCGTGTTGCTGTCATCGATCTTGAATGGTTTGCCCTGCGCGGCCGCCCAGCACGCCTTGTCGCGGTTGGCGGTCATGACGTCGAGGATCTCCATCTCGCGCTGGGCGACTTCGCGGTTCGAGTTGATCTTGCCGGGGATCTCCTTGCCGGTCTTCGGGTCGTACTCCTTGAAGCGCAGGTCGGCCCGGCCGCCGTAAATCGAGTAGCCGTCCACGGTGCGATAGCGGTTGAACCAGATGTGATTGCGTTCGAGGACGGCGGTGCGGATCTTCTGCGTTCGTACCGCTTCAAACCTGCCGCCTCTTTCGAACAGAGCCTCGTCAATGGCCATGGCCAGATATTCATCGCCGGTCTCGTTGAGGTGGATGCCGTTGATCGTCCAGGGTTTCTTGTGTTGCGGATACGCCTTGAGTGTCGGCGCGAACAGGTTGACGAACACCGCCTCGTTGGCCTTGGCGACGTCGGCCATCGCGTCGGTGTAAAGCTTCAGCCGTTCGTTGGTGTCCTTTCCGTCGGGGAGGTTCTTGTCCTTGAGATCTTCGTGCGCGATCGGCGAGAAGAGCACGACGCGCGGCGAGCTGACGCCGTTGTACTTCTTGCTTTTGAGGTTCTTGACATAGGCGTCGAGATCGGCCTTGAACTTGTCGAGCCCGTCCTTGCCCTTGAACGATTCGTTGTAGCCGAAGAATGCGAAGACGACGTCGGTTTTCGTCTTCGTGAGCCATTCATCGGGACTACCGAAGCCCGAGGAGCGCAGGCGCGTGGTGACTTCGTCGCCGGAGAAGCCGAGGTTGCGGAAGACGAGATCGTGCTGCGAGAAGCGCGTGTAGAGGAGCGTCTCGAGCCAGCCGTGGTGCTGCATGCGTTCGGCGAGGGTGTTGCCGACGATGCTGATGCGATCGCCTTTTTTGAGCGTGAGCGGTTGGGCTTGAGCGACGGCGCCGGCAAGAAGGACGAGAAGCGAAGCGACAAGATGCTTCAACATGTTGAGAATCCCGTGGTTTAGTCGGCGAGGGGGATCGCCGCGAGGGTCAGTGCGGTTCGTTGGTTCTTTTTATACGGGAAGGGAAACGCGGCGTAGCCATGTCTGCGGCGCCAGCGAGTACAGAACGTGCCAAGAATCCGCAAGAATGTTCCTTGACAAAGACACAGCGTACCGCATACGATGTTGTGGGGCCTTGCGGCTGCCTTCATTTCACCATTCGCAAAGGAGAGCCCGTCATGTCGAAACGTGCCAGCTGGATAAGCAAATTGCTTAATTGGACAGGGGGGGGCGCGTAGGCCGCACAAGCCGCACGTCAATCGCTCGAGTCGCCTGGCTGTCGAAATGTTGGAGGATCGCACCGTGCCGACCGTTTTCGCGATGGGCGATCCGATCTCACTCGTTCACGATCACCCGATCGGCAACTTCTGCGTGCTGGCCAACGATACCAACACCAACGAAGACCCGCTCGTCGCGACACTGATCACTCCGCCGAGCCATGCCGCCAGCTATTCGCTGTCGAGCGACGGCATCCTGTCGTACGTTCCGACGTCGTTCTTCGTCGGCATCGACACGCTGACCTACGAGGCATCGTCGAACGGCGAGACTTCGCAAGCGACCGTCACGATCGAGTTCACCAATCAAGCGCCGTCGCTGATGGGCCAATCGTTGTCGATCAGCCACGGCCGCGTTTTGCAAAACATCGACCTGCTCGCCAACGCGTACGATGCCGACGGCGACTGGCTGATCGTGTCGGCCATCACCGCGCCGCCCGCGCATGGCACGCTGGCGCAGAACCCAGCCAACCTGCTCTGGGACCTCACGCCCGATTCGGGCTGGACCGGCAGCGATTCATTCCAGGCCACCGTCAGCGACGGCGTCGCCACCAGTTGGGCCGCGACGTTTTGGATCGATGTCGTCAACTCGGCGCCGTCGTCGGCCAGCGATTCGTACACGATTTCGCACGACTTGACGATGGACACGCGCTGGTCGCTGCGC
>JACQFG010000258.1 GCA_016200155.1 Planctomycetota bacterium
GACCAGCGTCTGCTGGAGTGTGTTGGGCTGGATAAAACTGAGATTAAGCGAGGCCTGCGAAAAAAGCAGGAATGCCAGCAACAGGATCGCCGTCGTCAGGCCGTAGATCAACAGCCTTCTGCGCCTGCGCTCCGTTTTGGGCGTTTCCTGCATGTTGAGATTATGTCAGCCGTCGTCTATCTAAGCCAGCCAGGCGGTTCCTGCTGACTTCCGCCGAAATCGCGGATTCACGCAAGGGCGAACTTTGCCTTGGAACCAACGCGGTTAACTCAACCTATTGTGGTCGGCAGCTATCGTCACCACAACCTGTATCGTCCCCACTGACAAGCGCAGTTTTCCTAAACCTGTGGAAAAAAATGTTGTTGACAGATAAGGCTTTACCGGTAGGATTGTGGAACAAAGTGGTAGAAAGTGGAATCAAGTAGGGTTCGCTGGTACTGCGGTGGAGCCAAATGGAGCCACCACAAAAGATGCAGCCAAAGAATCCACAAAACGGGACGGAACCACCGCTAGACCCCGAACTTGTGATCGCTTTCACCTCCTTGCTGCTGGCCGCAATCGCCCGGCAGATGAATCACCACCCCAGTCGTAAGGGTCCGAAGCACGGTAAAGCGCATGTTTCGCGGAAATCATCCAGCTCGCGTAGACGACAAGGGACGCCTCAAGGTCCCCGCGGAATTCAAGCGCACCGTGGACGAGCGTTACGGGACGCAATTCTACATCACCAGTCTGGACGGGACTTCGGCCCAAATCTATCCCTTCGAGGAATGCGGCTCCCCAACTTCAATCCCACGAAGAAAAAATTCTTGAACCGGGTGAATTACTACGGCCAGCAAGTGGAGATGGACGCGGCGGGCCGGCTCCTGGTCCCGTCGCTGTTGCGGGAATCAGCGGGCATCAAGGGCGAGGTAGCGGTGTTGGGGAACCTGACGTATCTGGAAGTTCGGAACCTGGCGGCGTTCAAGAACGAGATCGAGGGCCAGCCGTTCACGGAAGAGGATGAAAAGACGCTCAACGAATTGGGCATCTAGTGGCAGGCTCGAGTGGATTTTCGCATGCGTCCCCCCAGGGGGGCGGAAGTGGTGGGGCAGGCGGCAGCAGGCATGTCCCGGTTCTTTTACAAAAAGCGATCGAATTCCTGGCCATCCGGCGCGGCGGCACCTATATCGACGCGACATTCGGCGCGGGCGGCTACACACGCATGCTGCTTGCGGCAGCGGACTGCCGTGTGATCGGCATCGATCGCGACCGGCATGCGGTTGCGCTCGGCGCGGACCTTGTGAACGACGGCGTTCGCACGTTGGCACACGAGATCGACCCAGCGCTCTTCGCTGACCGCGGGATCGTCCGCGATGAAGCTGACCGCGTGCAGGTCGGCGTGCGGCGCGATCAGACGCATGGCCGCGACAATCGACGATGAATCGATCCCGCCCGACAACGCCGCGCCGACCGGCACGTCGCTGCGCAGATGGAGCCGCACGTTCTGCAAGAACTTCTCACGCACTTCGCGGGCGGCTTCCTCGACGGTGATTTCAAGCGGCCCATCTGCCGGCAGACTCCAGTAACGGACCGGTTCGACAACGCCGGGCCGATCGAGCGGCACTTCAAGATAGTGGGCTGCCGGCACCTGGCGAATATCGCGCCAGAGCGTTTCGCCGGCATGATCGGTGCGGCCGAAGCGAAGGTACTCGTACAGCCGTTGCGGATTGACGACCCGTTCGATCGGCAGCCACTCGAGCAGCGCCTTGATCTCCGACGCGAACGCGAATTTCTCGCCTGACTGCACGTAGTACAACGGCTTCATGCCGAAGAAATCGCGGGCCAGAAACAGTGTGCGCCGGCGTTCGTCGAGCACCGCAAAGGCGAACATGCCGATCAACTTGCGCAGACAGATTGGGCCCCATCGGACGTACGCTTGCAGCAGCACCTCGGTGTCGGTCTGCGTGCGGAACTCGCAGCAGAGCGTGGCAAGTTCGTCGCGCAGCTCGCGGTAGTTGTAGATTTCGCCGTTGAAGACGATCGTGTGGGCGCCGTCCGCGCTCGCCATCGGTTGATGCCCGGCGGCGGACAGATCGAGGATCGACAGCCGGCGATGCAGCAACAGCGAATGGCAGGAAGCGTGCGCGGAATGCGGTTGATGGGCGACCCACCCGGAGTCGTCAGGGCCGCGATGGGCGAGCGTGCGCAGCGGCGCCGTGTCGCTGCCGACGCGCTGTCCGAGAAATCCGGCAATGCCGCACATGCGTGCCTCCGTGCCCGCGCAAGATTCACCGCGCCGATTCTAGGCGGACTGAGAATCGCTCGCAAGATCAACTGGGCAATCGCCGATAGCCCCGGCAGGCTGGGAAAGCGAGGCGGGCCTATATATTAACGGAATGAGCAGTGCGATCGCCATGCCCCGGACCGAGCCGTGCGTCGAACCGTTGCGCGGATTGACGCTGTGGCAGGTCTGTCAGCGTCTGGCGGACCGCGCTCACTTGTTGTTTCTCGATAGCGCTCGCCCCTCGGAACTCGGTCGGTATTCTTTCGTCTGCGCGGAGCCGGCGACGTGGCTGACGTCGCATCAAGGCTGGGTCAGCGAGAACGGGCAGTTCGTCGGCGTCGCGGATCCGCTGCTGGTGCTCGCGGATCGGCTGGCGTCGTTTGCGTCGGAGCCGATCGCCGGTTTGCCGCCGTTTCAAGGCGGAGCAGCGGGGTTATTCAGCTACGAACTCGGTCACCATTTCGAAGTGCTACCGCGGCCGGTGTTCAACGATTTCAGCGTGCCCGATCTGGCTGTCGGTATCTACGACTGGACGATCGCGTTCGATCATGCCACCGACGAGGCCTGGCTGATCTCTACGGGCTATCCGGAGACCGACCCGCGCCGCCGAAACCAGCGCGCTCGGCAGCGCGCGGACCATGTACTGCGCTTGTTTAGCCGCGACGCCGAAGGCGTGCGCGGCGCCGCGCGCACGCCTTCGGCGTTGCGGCTAAACGTCGAGACGCCGCAATTTCCCGTCGATGGCTTGCCTGGCCTCACGAGCAACTTCGATCGCGACGGTTACCTGAACACGGTTGCGCGAGCGATCGAATACACACACGCCGGCGATTGCTTCCAGGTCAACATCGCCCAGCGCCTGATGACGCCCGCCTGCATCGCCCCGCTCGACCTGTACGAAAAACTTCGCACGCGCAATCCGGCCCCGTTTGCAGGGTTCTTCGACGCCGGCGATCACATCATCGTCAGCGCGTCGCCCGAACGCTTCCTGCGCGTCGATGCCGGCGAGGTCGAAACGAGGCCAATCAAGGGCACCCGGCCGCGCGGCCAAACACTGGACGAAGACGAACGGCTCGCGCAGGAGTTGCGAACCAGCGGCAAGGACCGGGCCGAGAACGTCATGATCGTCGATCTCCTGCGCAACGATTTGGGCCGTGTCTGCGAATATGGCAGCGTCCATGTCGAAGGGCTGTGCCGGCTCGAAAGTCATCCGTTCGTGCATCACCTCGTCTCGGAGGTGCGCGGCCGATTGCGTCCCGGTCTCGGCCCGACCGATCTGCTGCGTGCGTCGTTTCCCGGCGGGTCGGTCACGGGCGCGCCGAAGATTCGCGCCATGGAGATCATTACCGAACTCGAACGGACGGCGCGCGGCCCCTACTGCGGCGCGCTCGGCTATCTCGGCTTCGACGGCGGCATGGACACCAACCTCCTGATCCGCACGTTCGTCTTCAGCGGCGGCTGGCTGCACTTTTCCGTCGGCGGCGGCATCGTCGCCGACTCGACGCCGCAGCGCGAATACGACGAAACCTGGCACAAGGCCGCGGGCCTGCTGCGAGCGCTGGGCGATTGATTGTCTTCGTTTAGCGCCCGCGTGGCGCCACGCGGGCGCTAAACGAAGACAGGAAGGCCACCATGATCCTCGAAGGCATCGTCACGACGCAATCGGCCGCCGGCGAGATCAACATCGCTCCGATGGGCCCGCGCGTCGATGCCGAAATGCGGCGATTCCTGCTGCGGCCATTCAACACGTCGCAAACGTATCGCAATCTGCGCGAGCACGGCGAAGGCGTCTTTCACGTGACGGACGACGTGCTGCTGCTGGCGCGATCCGCGGTCGGGCAGCTCGTCGAATTACCGCCGATGTTTCCCGCTCAGGCCGTCCGCGGCTGGGTCTTGCGAGACGCTTGCCGGGCGTATGAATTTCGCGTCCGGAATATCGACGATCGCGAGGAGCGCGTGAGCATCGAAGTCGAGGTGGTGCATCACGGCACGCTGCATGAGTTCTTCGGCTTCAACCGCGCCAAGCACGCCGTCGTCGAGGCCGCAATCCTGGCGACGCGCACCGACTTCTTGCCGATGGCCGAGATCGACGCGGAGTATCGCAAGCTCGGCGCGATCGTGCAAAAGACCGGCGGCGAGCAGGAGAAGACGGCGTTCGAGTTTCTGCGGGCGTATGTGGAGGGAAAGAAATGATCCGCGTGCGAACCGGGAGCCGGCTGCATTTTGGTTTGTTGTCGCTGCCATCGGAGCACGCGGGGCCGTGGCTCAATCAAGAGGGGCAGCCGACGATTCCGCGCCGGCAGTTCGGCGGCGTCGGGCTCATGATCGACAGGCCGGGAATTGAGCTGACCGTGAACGACGCGCGGAGTTGGTTGGCCGAAGGCACACTGGCGGAACGTGCGCTGCAATTCGGGAAAACCTACTGCGCGGCCGTGGGCGTAAAAGCGTGTTTCGCTATTCGGGTACAGTGTGCCGCATCGGAGCATGCCGGTCTGGGAACGGGGACACAGCTTGGCCTGGCCGTGGCCCGTGCCATTGGCGAACTGACGCAGCAGCCCATGCGTGATGCCATTACCCTGGCAACGCAGGTGGGGCGAGGCCGGCGTTCCTCGCTGGGAGTTCACGGCTTCGACTGCGGCGGATTCCTCATCGAGGGTGGCAAGACGTCGAGCACGGCCATTTCGCCTCGGCTGGTTCGCCAGGCGTTTCCCGAAGACTGGCGGATCTTGCTCATCACGCCGCGTGAGGTCGTAGGCATGCACGGTCGGCGCGAACGGGAGGCGTTTGCCGACATGGTCAAGCAGGCGCCCGATGACCGAACCACGGAAGCCTTGTGCCGACTCGTGTTGCTGGGCCTGTTGCCAGCGCTCGCGGAGCGCGATCAGTGTTCTTTTGGCGAGGCGCTTTACGATTTCAATCGCTGCTCCGGCTCAATGTTCAAGGCCGCCCAGGGCGGGACGTATGCGCATCCGCGCATCGAAGCGATCGTGAAATCGCTGCGTGAGTTTGGCGTCCGCGGCGTCGGGCAAAGCTCGTGGGGGCCGACTATTTTTGCACTCATGCCAGCGGAACATTGGGATGCTTTTCCGGATTGGCTCGTCAACAAGAAGATCGTGACGGCAGACGAGTGTGCTATCGCTTTTCCGTGTCAACTCGGTGCGCGCATCGCCGTGGAGCTCTAGGAGTTAACGATGATCCGAATTCGACTCTGTCAATTTGGCGCCATGGCCGCGGTTCTCGCCGTCTTGTGCTCGATGCTTTCGTGCAAGCCGCCCGCCAAGCCAGGGCCGGCGCCGGAAACGAATAATGGGCGCGCGCAGTGGACAAATGACGTCAAGAATGCGAGACCCGGCATCGATTTCGCAGTGGTCCAGTACATCACCTGGGAAGACCGCATTGCGTTTGCGCTTTGGACCGACCTCGGCGTTCCAAACGGCTTCCCTAACGAACTGTCCTCCTATCTCCGCCCCAATCATGCTGGGTCGGAAGGACGATACAGCGGGTCCATACAGGAAAAACAAAAGCCCGGTGGGCCTGTCATCGAGTTCAGTTGCGCCACCACCGATGGCGTCAACGGGTCGATCAAAGTCGATGGGAGAGCGTTTGAGCTTGCCAACGGTTTTGTCCTGTTGGTTTCAACCGCCGATGGAAAGGTTCGCGCCAAGCAAATCAAACGAGATCCGTTGTCCGTTCCGCCGGTAGGCCGTCCCGCCGACGTGGTCAACGCGCTCGACAAATTGAAGGCCGATCCGGAGATAATCGCCTTTTTTGCACGTTAGCTGGATGCGCAGGCGACGGTTCGATAGTCCTTCGCTTGCACGTCAGGCTAACAGGGAATGAAAAAGGACGCCGAGAAAATCCCGGCGTCCTTCGTGTTCTCCATGCCCTTCGTGGATCAGCTCGCGATCCGAATATCCGCCAGCTCTTCCTTCACTGCCGCATAATGGCTCGGCTCCATGCTGAAGCTGGAGGTGCCGCTCGTCACGTTGCGCAGGTCGCTGGTGTAGCCGAACAACTCCGCCAGCGGGATGTAGGCGTGCAGCATGCAGCGGCCCTTGTCGCTGGAGAGGTTCAGGATGTTGCCCCGCCGGCGGTTGATGTCGCCGGCGAGGGCGCCTTGATACGACGAGGGCGCCAGCACGACCACGTTCATGATCGGCTCGAGGATGACGAGGCCCGCCATCGCCTGGGCGTCGCGGAAGCTCTCGATAGCGGCCAGCTTGAACGTGTCGGCCGAGCTGTCGACGTCATGCGCCTTGCCGTCGAGCAGCGTGGCACGGACGTCGACCAGCGGGAAGCCGTACTTGGCCCCCTTCTGGCAGCCGAGCCGATAGCCTTGCTGGACCGACGGGATGTACTCCCTCGGCACCGCGCCGCCGAAGACCTCGTCGACGAAGTAGACGTTGTTCGGATCGGGCTTTTCGCCCTCCTCGGCTTCTTCCAGCTCCAGATGGATCTGCTCGATCATTTCCTTCGAGAGCGGCTCGTAGCGCATCTTGATGACGGCGTACTTGCCGCGGCCGCCCGACTGCTTGATGTAGCGCGTCTCGAACTCGATCGGCTTCGCCAGGGTCTGGCGGTAGGCGACCTGCGGCTTGCCGACGCTGACCTGCACGCCGTGATCGCGCTGCAGCTTGTGGATCGAGACTTCCAGGTGCAGCTCGCCCATGCCGCTGATGATGAGCTGATTCGTCTCGGCATCGGTCTTGGTGCGCAGCGTCGGATCGTCGCGGACCATCTTGCCCAGCGCCTCGGCCAGCTTCGTCTCGTCGACGTTCTTGGCCGGGATGATGCACTGCGAGATGACCGGCTCCGGGAACTTGATTTCCTCGAGCGTGATCGGCTTGTCATCGTCGCAGAGCGTGTGCCCGGTCGCGGTGTATTTCAACCCGACGACGGCAACGATCTCGCCGGCGCCGGCGCTTTCGAGCCGATCGCGGCGATCGCCGAACAGCCGATAAATGTGGCTGATGCGCTCGGTCTTCTTGACGACCGGGTTCATGATCATGTCGCCTGGCTTGAGCACGCCGGAGTAGATGCGCAGGAACACGAGGTCGCCGTGCTTCTCGCTGACGGTCTTGAACGCCAGGGCCGACATGGGTTCGCTGTCGAGCGGCTTGCGCTGGGCCTCTTCCTTGGTCTTCGGCACGATGCCCTTGACCGCAGGACGCTCCGCGGGGGACGGCAGGTAATCGCACACCGCGTCGAGCAGAAGCCGGACGCCGTAGTATTCCTTGGAGGAGCCGCAATGCACGGGCGTCAGCTTGCCGTTGAGCGTGCCGACGCGCAGGGCGTGGCGGATCATCTCCTCGGTGATCGGCGTGCCTTCGAGGATGGCGGCGAGCAGTTCATCGCAGCCGTGCGAGGCGGCTTCGAGCAGCTCCTCGCGGCCCTTCGCGGCGTCGGCGATGTACTTGTCGGGGATCGTGACCCACGAGTACTTCATGTTCGTGGCATCGGTCGGGTCCTGCTTCCACATCTTCATGCGGATGAGGTCGATGACGCCCTCGAACTGATCGCTCTGGCCCGCGGGGATCGTACAGACCGCGGGAACGATCGACAGCTTCTCCTTCATCTGCTTGATGCAGTCGTAGAAGTCGGCCCCCATGCGGTCGAGCTTGTTGACGAAGGCGATGCGCGGCACGTTGTGGTTGTTGGCCTGATACCACACGGTCTCGCTCTGGACCTCGACGCCGCCGACGGCGCAGAAGACGCCGACCGCGCCGTCAAGGACGCGCAGGGAGCGTTCGACCTCGGCCGTGAAATCGACGTGGCCCGGCGTGTCGATCAACGTGATGCGCGTGTCGCCCCAATCCAGCGAGACGGCGGCGCTGTTGATCGTGATCCCCTTCGCCTTTTCGAGCGGATCGAAGTCGGTGGTGGTGTTGCCCTCATCGACGTCGCCCACCATGTGCTTGGAGCCGC
Source organism: Planctomycetota bacterium (assembly GCA_016200155.1). GTDB lineage: Bacteria > Planctomycetota > Planctomycetia > Gemmatales > Gemmataceae > SIAQ01. The sequence goes on from JACQFG010000258.1 coordinate 8,186, forward strand.
CGAAGTAGAGAATTCTCTCGGTG
>JACQFG010000018.1 GCA_016200155.1 Planctomycetota bacterium
CGTAGATCAATCCCACCACGGACGGCCCCGTAGGGACAAGCGGCTCGCTTGTCCCAGCGTATCGATCGCTCACTGGCGATTCAGGGACAAGCGAGCCGCTTGTCCCTACGATTCTGGTACGAAGTGAGGTCTCACCTGTGGTTGAAGCTCCCGCCGAAAAAAGCAAAAAGCCGAACCCGACCGCTCACCTCAAGACGGTGCCGCAGGAGCGCGAGATGCGCGATCGCATCCGTGCCGAGGCGTTCCAGTTCGCCAAGAACATCGACCGCTCCAAGCAGCTGACCAAGCCGGCCCTGCAAAAGCTTGGCGAGGACTTGCTCAAGGTGACCGGGCTCGATTCGCAATACCTCGGCTTCACGATGGTCGCGATCTCCAACGAGTTCTGGCGCGACCAGGTGAGCGCCATCGATTTCAAGCGCCGCTTGCTGCTGTTGCCGCACTGCTTGAAGAATGCGGAAGGCTGTCCCGCGGATTACGACGAGTTCGGGCTCGATTGCCGCAAGTGCGGAGCGTGCGAGGTGGCCGACTTCAAGACGAAGGCGGAAGACCTCGGCTACAAGGTGCTCGTCTCGGAAGGCACGCCGATCGTGCTCAAGATCATCGTCTCGGGCCACGTCGATGCGATCGTCGGCGTCGCCTGTCTGAACGTGCTCGAGAAGGCGATCGACAAGATTCTGCTCGCGGGCATCCCGTGCGTGGCGGCCCCCTTGCTGTCGAGCAATTGCCGCAGCACGTCGGTCGACAACGACTGGGTGTTCGACCTGATCGGCCTGAAGACCGCGCCGCCGGAGAAGGTGACGAAGACGTACGTACACCTGATGCGGGCGTCGAACCAGATGTTCGAGCCGGCGGAGCTGAACAAGTTGGCGCCGCGCCAGCGTGCGAAGGGCCCCGTGGCACACCATTCTAATGGTGTGGAACCCGCGAAGACGCACGATTGGAATCGTACGCCACAGAGCGCGGAAGATCCCCTGACGCTGCACGAAAACATCGCCTATGACTGGCTGATGCAAGGCGGCAAACGTTCGCGGCCGTTCATCACGCTCGCCGCCTACGACGCGCTCAAGGGGGGGAAGGCGACGCTGTCGGCCGATGGCATCGATCTGTCCGATTCGGTCAAGCGCTCCGCCCTCGCCATCGAGACGTTCCACAAGGCGTCGCTGGTCCATGACGACATCGAGGACGACGACACCTTCCGCTACGGCCAGGAAACGCTGCATCGCCAGTTCGGCATCGGCACAGCCATCAACGTCGGCGATTACCTGATCGGCCTGGGCTATCGCCTGGTCAGCCGTGAACGCAAGACGCTGGGCAGCGATGTCGCCGCCGACATTCTCGACAAGCTCGCTGATGCGCATTTGAAGCTGTCCGAAGGGCAAGGGGCTGAGCTGCTCTGGCGCGACGCGAAAGACAAGACGATCACTGCCCTCGACGCGATGAAGATTTATGCCCTCAAGACGTCTCCCGCGTTCGAGGCGGCGCTCTACTCGGGCGTGCGTCTGGCAGGGCCGGCGGATCCGTACGAGAAGATGATCACCGACTTCAGCCGGCATCTGGGGGTCGCGTTTCAGATTCTCAACGACTTCAAGGACTGGGAAGGCGATCGCGACAACAAACTCGTCGCGGGCCAAGACATCTTGGCTGGCCGGCCGACGTTGCTGTTGGCCCTTGCGCTCGACAGTCTGACGGGCGGTGATCGCGAGGAATTGCTGGCGATCGTCCAGGGGGAGCATCCAAAGCGCGACCAGGATCTGGTGCCGCGCGTGCGTCAGCTTTTCCGGAAGGCGGACGTGTTCGAGAAGGCGGAGAAGCTGGTCGAGAAGTATCGCGCCCGCACCGAGTCGATCGCGGACGCGGTCGAGCCGACGGAGCTGCGCGAGCTGTTTTATTATCTGGTGGACAACGTGCTGCAGCGCGACGAACCGGAAGCGCCGGAAGCGATGCCGGCGCTGGTTTCGCTGACGTTGCCGTTGGTGCATGCGTGAAACATTTCTTCGTTTAGCGCCCGCAGCATCCCTCGCGGCGGCGTCGCGCCACCGCGAGGGATGCTGCGGGCGCTAAACGAAGAATCGGGAAATCGTCAATGTCCGCGAGTGCCGGCCCCGATCTTTACACGTTGTTTCAACTCTTCCCGCCGTCGTCCTATCTGCGCGAGTTCGACGTCGTCGCGGCCGACTGGGTGCCGGAGCCCTATCGCAAGCTGCTCGTTCACGAACATCACATGACCGTCACGGTCGAAGCCCATCACGGCAGCCTCGTCGACGTCAAGGTGCTGGAGACGAAGCGCGACGGCGACAGTTACGCCCGCAAGATCTTGCTCGTCAAGCAAAGCGATGGCCGGGTCGTGCAGTTCGGGCTGGTGCGCATCTGGCTGCACTATTGCAGTCCCGAGGTGCGTGCGGAGATTCTCGCGGAAAAGATGCCGATCGGGCGGATTCTGATCAATCACAACGTGCTGCGCCGCATCGAGCCGACGGAGTTTCTGCGCATCACGCCGGGCCCGGACATGATGCAATGGTTCGGCCTGACGAAGCCGGAGGTCACGTACGGCCGGCTGGCATTGATCCATTGCGATGGCAAACCGGCGGTGGAACTGCTGGAGGTTGTTGCGCCGGAAGGGCGTTGAGCCGATATCACACGCAAACCTGTCTTGCCCATTTTTGCAAACCATCATATAGCCCGCCATTTATGGCGGGCAACATGGGAGGTGTGATCGATTTCAACATAATTCTGGACATAATCGACGAACGCCATTCCGAGTGATCTTGCACAAGGCGTATCGAAAAAAGTACAGTCGCGACGACAACCTACTTTGACGAGGACCGCACGGATGCTGGGATTTCGGGATCGACCGCTCGTCTGGGCCGCGCTCTTGTGGGCCGTTTTGTGCCTGGGCATCTGCGTTCGCGTCTATCGTGAACCAACCCGGCAAACGGTGTGGCACGACTACGGCGCCGCGGGCCGAGCGTGGGTCCACGGGACCGATGCGTACAACCTCGATCGCGACGACGGCCAGGTCATCCCGACGATGAGCGGCTTTCGGTATGCGCCGGTCGTCAGCGTGCTGCTGGCGCCGTTCGGCGTATTGCCTGAGTCTGCTGGGGCGATTCTGTGGCGACTGTTCAGCGTCGGCTGCCTGCTCGCGGCGTTTGGCTGGTATCTGCGTGCCGCGTTGCCGGGCTGCGACGTGCTGGCCGACAAGGAAAAGGCGCTGCTCTGGTTGCTGCTGTTGCCCTTGAGCCTGGCGAGCATCAATAATGGCCAGGCGAACGTGCTGTTGATGGCTCTGCTGCTCGGCGGCGCAACGGCGACCGTCAAGGAGCGCTGGAACGTCGCGGCCGTGCTGCTTGCGGGCGCGTGCTTGCTCAAGATCTATCCGGTGGCGATTGCGCTGCTGCTGATCGTCGCCTATCCGCGCCAACTCTCATGGCGGTTCCTGGCTGCGACCATGATCGGGCTGGTGCTTCCGTTCCTGTTGCAATCGCCGTCGTACGTCTGGCACCAGTACGAAAACTGGCTGGCGCTTGTCGCATCCGACAACCGCCGCGACTTCGACCCGACGCAAGGCTATCGCGATTTCTATCTGCTGCTGACGCGTATCATCGGCATTTCGCTGACGCCGAAAGTATATCTGGGCGTGCAACTCGCCGCAGGAGCACTGGTCGCCGGCGTCGGATTGCTCGGCAAGCTCCGCGGCTGGTCAGCCAAATACCTCGTCACCACGCTGCTGACGCTCGGTTGCGCATGGATGGTTGTGTTCGGTCCGTCGATCGAATCGTGCACCTACATCCAGATCGCGCCGGCGCTCTCCTGGGCGTTGATTGACGCAAATCGACCGTCCTGTCCGCGCTGGTCGCGCTATGCTCTGTGGACCGTGTTCGCACTGTTCGCCGGCAGCTATGTCACCGCATGGTTCAAGGAGAGTCGCGACTGGCTCTACCTGGCCCAACCGATCGCCGCTCTGCTCTTTTTCCTGGAGCGTTGTGCCCGCAGCGTCGTCGACGCGCCCGCAGAGCCTGTACCATCGGTCGTTCCGGAGTCGAATCGTCGGGCGGCCTAACTAGCCGGCGCTTGCTCACGTTTGTACAATACTCCAACCTGCCCTGACGCAAATTCCACCGGAGCTTCTCCGTGTCAAACGATCCCGGTTCGACGAGCTTTCGCGAAGGACAACCGCCCCTACTTTCCGCCGTGAGCATGAGTTCGACCACGCGCGTACTCGTCCTGATGATTGCCGCGGTCGGCTTCCTGTTCGATACCTATGAGCTGCTGATGTTCCCGGTGATCGGCTCGAACGCAATCGCCGAACTGCAATATAAAAAAGGCTACACCAGCCTTTCGGAAGCGGAGATCAACGGCGTCCGTACCTGGGGCGGCCGAATGCTGTGGATCGCGGCCCTCACCGGCGGCGGCTGCGGCCTTTTGGGCGGCTTGCTGATCGACCGGCTCGGCCGCAAGACGATCATGGTCGCCAGCATCTTCGTCTATTCATTCTCGCCGGTGGCTGCGGCTTTCAGCTCCGAGCTGTGGCAGCTCATCCTCTTTCGCTGCACCACCTTCATCGGCGTCTGCGTCGAGATGGTCGCGGCGGTCACCTGGCTTGCCGAACTGTTCGAGGACAAGCGCACGCGCGAACTTGTGATCGGCTGGACCTTAGCCACCGCGTCGCTCGGCGGCATCTTCGTCACGCTTGCCTACAACAGCATCGTCTCCGCTCAGGCCAACCAGTACCTTCCCGAGATGCCATTTCCGAAGGGGCACATGACGAACAACGTCGCCTGGCGCTTCACGCTGCTGACGGGCTTGATTCCGGGAGCGTTGATCTTGTTCCTGATGCCGTTCGTGCCCGAGTCGGGCGTGTGGAAGAAGAAAAAGCAGGAAGGCACGCTCAAACGACCCAGCTTCGGCGAACTGTTCTCGCCGCAACTGCGCCTGACGACGCTCGTCACCACGATCCTGTCGGCGTGCGGCTACGCGGCTGCGTTCGGTGCGATCCAGATGACGCCGCTGCAAGTCGCGTCCGGGTTGCCAGACATGGTGGCGATGATTCCCGAGCCGGTCAAAAAGGCGCAAGGAAAAGTGAGGAAAACCGCAGCCGATTCGCCGGAGCGCGAGGCAGCAGTCAAGGATTTGATCGCAGCCCGCAAGGCCAACGAAACCGAACTCAAGGCGGCCGACCAGGCGCTTTCGGCCCGGCGAGGCAATATCCAACTCTGGCAGGAACTCGGCGGCTTGCTGGGCCGAATCCTGCTCGCCGTGTTGCTCCTGTTCGTGCCGAGCCGGACCTTGATTCGCTTGTTCTTGATCCCGGGCGTGATCTTGTTTCCGCTTACCTTCTTCGGGCTGGTGAAATCGGATTACTGGCTATTCGCCGCCGCCATCTTTTTCTGCGGCTTGTTGACGGTGGCGCAGTTCAGCTTCCTGAGCGAATTCTTGCCGCGCGTGTTCCCGATGCATCTGCGCGGCACGGGCGGCAGCTTCGCGACCAACTTGGGCGGCCGCATGATCGGCACCATGGCGGCAACTCTGAACACCGAGCTGCTCGCGCCGATGTTTCGCGGCGAGGGCACGTCGCCCCCCATCGAAGTGGCAATGGCCGCCGGCGTCATCGGCGGGGCGGCCTACCTGGTCGCCTTGATCGCATCCTTCTTCCTGCCGCACCCGCATGAAGAGGTCGAGAAGCAAGTCGCGACCTTCGGCCGCGATGAAGCGCTCAACGAGCCGAAGGCCGAGACCGTGGATTGACAGCCCGGTGAGGCGCTGGCTTGCTCCGGTTTCGATGAACGTATACACTGGCAAGTATGGACTTCGAGATTCTCGGCGCCATCACCGAAATCCAGATTATCGCCGTCAACTTGTCTATTCGTGAGTTGTCGACATTGAAGGAAAAATACGGCGGGAAACGGTGGCGGAAGATGAAAGGCGTTGCCGACGTGCGCTTGCCGAACGGAAATATCCGCAAAGCGGAGTTGCACTGGTATGAGGCGCACGGCATCGGCAAGCGGAAGGTTAAGATCAAGCGGTTTTTGGACTGACCATGACTGACAAAAAACCACGCACGCGATTTGCCATCTGCATCTCCTCCGATGGCTGCGACGACCTTGAGGTCTGGAAGCTCTACCGTGTGCTGCCCGACAAGAAGGCGGCCAGGGAGGACTTTCTGCGCATTGTCGATGAATCGGGTGAGGACTACCTCTATCCCGCCGATCGTTTTGTCGTCGTCGGGTTGGCAGCGCCGGCCGCGAAGAAACTGCTGGCTGCCAGCGCGTAGCACACCTCGAGCAACTTGATGCGCATCGCGTACATCACCGCCGGCGCCGCCGGCATGTTCTGCGGTTCTTGCATGCGCGACAACACGCTGGCGTCGGCCCTCATCGCGCTGGGTCACGACGCCCTGCTCATCCCCACCTACACGCCGATCCGCACCGATGAAAACGACGTCAGCCAATCGCGCGTCTTCTTCGGCGGCATCAATGTCTACCTGCAAGAAAAGTTCTCGCTCTTCCGCTACACGCCGCGCTGGTTCGATCGGCTCCTCGATTTCAACTGGCTCCTGCGCTTCGTGTCGCGCTTTGCCGTCAAGACCCAGGCGTCGCAACTTGGCGATCTCACCATCTCCATGCTGCAGGGCGAGCTCGGCCATCAAGCCAAGGAAGTCGACAAGCTCGTCGATTGGCTCGCCGCCGACCATCGGCCACAGATCGTCAACCTGACCAACGTCATCCTTTCGGGCATGGTGCATCGGCTGCGCGAGCGACTTAACGTCCCGATTCTGGGCTCGCTGCAAGGCGACGACATCTTCCTGGAGATGCTGCCCGAGCCGCACAAGAGCAAGGCGATCGACCTGATCAGTAAGCATTGCCAGGAGATGCAGGGCTTCATCGCGACGAGCCGATCCTACGCCGATTTCATGTCGGGCTATCTGCGTATCCCGCGCGAGAAGATCGACGTCGTGTATCCGGGCATCAATCTGAAGGGACATGGCTCTTCGTTTAGCGCCCGCTCCGTCGATGGTATTGCGCGGGCGCTAAACGAAGAGCGCGCTGTCATCGGCTACCTCGCCCGCATCTGCCCGGAAAAGGGGCTGCACAATCTGATCGACGCCTTCATCCGATTGCGAGCGCTGGGAACGCCGGGCAAATTGCGCGTCTCCGGCTGGCTCGGCGAGAACAATCGCGCATACTTCGAGGAACAAAAGGCGAAGCTGGCAAACGCGAACCTGCTCGCCGACTTCGAGCACATCGAATCGCCGGACCACGCGAGCAAGGTGCGCTTCCTGCAATCGCTCGACGTACTATCGGTGCCGACGACGTATCACGAGCCGAAGGGGCTGTACGTGCTGGAGGCGTGGGCGAACGGGGTCCCGGTCGTGCAGCCGCGGCACGGCTCGTTCCCGGAGCTGATCGAAGCAACCGGCGGCGGCGTGCTCGTCGAGCCGAACGATCCCGATGCGCTGGCGCTGGCGCTGCGGCAAATGATGGAGCAGCCAGAGGAACGCCGGCGGCTAGGACGGCTCGGATATGACGCGGTGCATCAGCGCTTCGACGCGGCGACGATGGCGCGGGCGACGATGGCGGTGTATGAGCGATATGTGCCCGCTCCCGTGATGCATTGATTCGACGCAGGGAATTCACGGGGCGGACGCCTCAGCGAATTTGCGGATACACGTAGACCTCAGCGGCCGCCGTTCCGCCGAATATCGAGCCGTCAAAGCGCGTCGGCATGCGACCAGGATACCGTCGATAGAGATCAAGCACGGCTTTTGCAATCGGGTCCGTGGTGGCAATGAGCTTGACGCGAAACGGGTCGATGTAGTGATCCTTCATCGCACTTGTGACTCGCATTACCTCGCCATAGGCCACGTTTTCGGCCGTCAGGCCTTCGAGTGCGATGTAAAGATAGCGCTCGCCATCGTCGGCCTCGCGCAGCCAGCAGGCCGCTTTTACCGCCTGGTAGGCGTTCAGCCTTTTGATGAACTCTCTTCCGGCGTCAATCTCATCGATTACCAGCGGAGCCTTATCCATTGCATCACTCCATCATTCGGGTCGGTTACAGCATCAAACAAGACCTGTGCTTCGATCTGCGTTTTCTGAAGATATCTCGATCTCTCATTCCAGTCTTTGACTCGCTGCCAATTATCGAAAAGCGCGACGTTTGCCGCAGCATCGGCATCGCGTGCCGTCTTGAGATTGGCAACCACCAGGAGGCTCTCAATGTCGTGCGTCCAGGCATCGTTTGAGAACTTTCTATCCTCGTAGATGATCTCCGGGTGGGCGGCAACACGATATACTACGCATGATTTCAAGCCGCACTCAACGGCGTATCCGATCAAATAGTAGGCAGCAGACCAACGGGCGATCCCGGGGGCCAGATGAGCTTGTGCATCAAGAATGCGATCTTCAGCGAGTTGCTGCCACTCGGCTCGCGTGGTCACGAGTGCATCTCCGGGTCTGAACTAAATCCAACGCACAGCGCATCCGATTTCATAATGGCAAACCGTTCGCGAAAAGGAAAGGGCATTCAACCGTTTTCGATTGAATGCCCCGTATGTTTCCACCCGCCGTAAACGGCGGGCTATTTGATATTGATTACACCAGTTCCTGGATCTTGCGGCCGCCGTTGATCATCGGCACCGGGCGACCGGACTGGTCGTTGTAGTGCAGGTCTTGCGGCATCCCGAGGACGTGGAACACCGTCGCCATGAGGTCTTGCGGGGTGATCGGCGTGGTGCGCGGGACTTCGGCGCGGGCGTTGGAATCGCCGACGACCTGGCCCATCTTGAGGCCGCCGCCCGCCAGAGCGAGCGTGGACAGC
>JACQFG010000252.1 GCA_016200155.1 Planctomycetota bacterium
CACTCCGGTCGCTCACGCTCCCGGCTCGCTCACCAGCCGCTTGCCGTGCTAGTTCGGCTTCCTCCGGAGAGCCGACGAAGATCGCGGTGCCGCCGAATTCTTGCTGTGCACGTCGCACGATCGCGGCGAAATGCTGCGGCGGCCAGCGCTTGGTCAGCCAGCGCGAGCCGACCCCGATCGCCAGCCATGGCCGTGGATATCTTTGCAGCTCTTGCCGCGCCCAGGCTCGCGCGTCAGCCTGGATGGGAACATGGAACGTCTTGGTAGGCGGCGCATCGCCCAGCGCTTCGATGATGCGCCAGTAGCGATCGACCGCATGGGTGACGGTGGTGTCGTCGACGCGATGCGTGTAACAAAAGCGCGAACCCTCGCGCGCCGACGCCAGGCCGATGCGCACCGATGCTCCAGTGGCGCGCGTCATCAAGCCGGTGCGCAGCAGGCCCTGCAAGTCGATCACCATATCGAACCGCAGCGAGCGCAGATGTTTCAGGAAGCGAACGAAGTCGATGCCGCCGCGCAGCCAGCCCGTGCGCATCGCGCCGCGGTCGAACGTCACGATATCGTTGAGATCCGAATGGCCTTCGAGGATGGGTGCATAGCCGCGGTTGACGACCCAGGAGATGTGCGCATCGGGGAAGCGCCGCCGCAGGGCCGTCAGCACCGGCAAGCTGTGCGCGATATCGCCCAGGGCGCTCGGCTTGACGATCGCGATGCGCTGCGGCGGTTTGGTTAGAAGCGGCATCCGGCGAGTCCTTTCGCCCTGTTTGCCGCTTGCGGCTTAGCGTTCGCGCGGCGCCGCGCGAACGCTAGGCCGCAAGCGGCATTATCCGCCGCGGCGAATGCGCGGCAACATCGGCAGCATCAAGACTAACAAAACGGCTCCGGCAATGTAAGGCAGAAGATGCGAGTCCGTACTTTTATAGAGCGTGACGCCAAGCACCGAGAAGATGCGAGTCCGTACTTTTATAGAGCGTGACGCCAAGCACCGGGCCAAGGATGCGAGCCAGCGCCGAGGCCGACTGGTTGACGCCGAGAATTTCGCCCTGCCGATCCGCGGCGGTGCGTCGGGACACAAGGGCCTGCGCGGACGGCGTCAAAAACGCGAAGCCGACGACCGCGGCTGTCAAGGCAATATACAGGTACGGCTGCAGCGACGCCGGGTCGTAACTGTTCCACCAGGCATAGCAGATGCCGCCCTGCATGGCGACGCCGAGGGCCATGAAGAGAAGCCCCATCGCCATGAACGTTGCCTCGCTGACGCGCGCCGCCAGCCGGCGATACAACACGCCCTGGGTCAACATCAAGATGAAGCCGATGTAGGCGAAAATCAGAAAGGTGTCCCTGAAGTTCCCCTCGGCGCCGAACCCGAAGACGTCTTTCAGGAACAAGGCCAGCGTGACTTCGAAGGCCCCGAAACCCAGGCTGGCGATGAAGAAAGTCAAGATGACCGGAGCGATCGCCGGGTCCACGAGTGCCTGGCGCGTCGCACTCCAGTCAAACCAATTACGGCGCAGCAGCGGATCCGGCGCGGCACGATAAGCGGGCATCCCTTCCTTGATTCCAGGTTCGTCGACGCCGACTTGCGTGGCCGACGCCAGAGTTTCCTTGAAGAGCCCGATCCCCAGGAGCAAGGCAATCAGCGACATGCCGGCGGCGGTGTAGCCGATGATGCCGAGCCCGACTGCCGGATACAGATCGCGAATCCACAGGCAGCCGAAGCCGATCAAGGGCCCGAAGGTGAAGCCGATCCCGAAGGCGACGCCGATCAAGGCCATGCCGTGCTTGCGTTTTTCCGGCGCGGTGCAATCGGCGATGACGGCCTGCGCCGTGGCGATGGTCGCGCCCGCAACGCCGGCGCCGATGCGTGCGACAAAGAACAAGCCCAAGGCCAGGCCCGCGGACGTCTCCGGCGCGAGCGAAGCTGCATAGCCGAACAGAGAATAGAACACGACGGAACCGAGCAGGCCGACGAGCAAGATTGGACGCCGACCAATGCGATCCGACCATCGCCCCCAGATCGGCGCGAACAGGAATTGCATCAGCGAAAAGCAGGACATCAACAGGCCGATGATCAAGCCGACCATCGTGCCCGCGTCATAGGGGACGACGCGCTTGACGTACGAATCCGCGATCACGGCCAGGATGGGCAGCACAATGCCGAAGCCCAGCAAGTCGATGAACACGACCAGAAAAACGATCATCATCGCCGAGCGATTGGAGCGCGGCACGGGTGGGTTCGGTGAGATCGGAGCGTCGCCGTTTTGCATCCTGGCAAGATACCAATCGCATCGATTTCGGACCAGACCGTTTGGGCCGCTTTGAAGTGGGTTCCGGCACCGTAGCCACAAGCTGCCAGCTTGTGAGCTTTTGCACTTCGACCGGGCGAAGCCCACAAGCTGGCAGCTTGTGGCTATGTGTCGGCAATGGCGGGCGAGCCTGCCGATAATCCATAAACCATCCGCATGAGCCACGACCCTTTTTTCCCCGATCAAGAGCTGCCGCCGCCGGGCTGGCTCGTCTTCGATTGCGAGAGCATTCCCGATGGCAAACTGCTCAACATCGTCAAGTATCCAACGGAAAAGCTGACGCCGGAAGAATCCGTAGCACGAGCCCAGGCGGAGGCGAACGCGAACTCGGGCTCCGACTTCCTGCCGGTGACGTTTCACCTGCCGATCGCCATCACGGTGCTGCGCGTCGGCGTCGATTTCAGCCTGCAAGCGATTGCATGTCTTGACGCTCCGCAATATCGGCCGCGCAATCTGATCGAGCAGTTCTGGGCCGGGCTGGTCTACTACCATCATCACTTTGACGCCCAGGTGAAGATGGTGACCTTCAACGGCCGCGGCTTCGACCTGCCGCTGCTGGAGATGGCTGCATTTCGCTACGGCCTGTCCGCCCCGCAGCTCTTGAGCGCCGAACAGAAACGCTACGCCGACTGGCATCTCGACCTGATGGACTGGCTGACGAACTACGGCGCCATCCGCCTCTCCGGCGGCCTCAACCTGCTCTCGAAACTCCTCGGCAAACCCGGCAAGACCGAAGTCACCGGCAAAAAAGTCTACCCCATGTGGCGCGACGCCAAGATCGCCGAGATCAACGACTATTGCCTGTGCGACACCCTCGATACCTACTTCGTCTTCCTGAGAACGCGCGTCATGTCCGGCGCGCTGGCCCTCGATCAGGAGCAGTTGCTGATTCGCCGCACGAAGGATTGGCTGCGCAGCCAGACCGCCGCTTTCCCCGTCCTCGCGGAGTACGTGACGCTCTGGGAGGAATGGCGCCCGTGGCCGTGACGCCTATTTCTTCTGCGCCGTCTCGATCGCCGCCGCCACACGTTCCGCCAGAGCCTCCGAACCCTTCGGCGTGAAATGCACGTTCACCGGCTTCTGCAGCTTGTCCAGTTGCGGCAACGCAAACGCATACAGATCGTTGATCGCAATGCCGTTCTCGTCCATGATCTTCTTGGCGACCTTGTTGTAAGCGATCACGTCCTCGTTCTTGCGCGGCGGACTGAGCTTGCCTTCCGGCACCGGCGTCGTCGTGGCCCAGATCAGCTTGGCTCCGGTGCCCTTCATCGTCTTGACGAGGTCGCGCAGGTTTTTTTCGTAGTCATCGATCGGCACCTGATGCTTGCCGCCGCCGAGCTTGATATCGTGAAGGCCCCAGTTGAAGTGGATGACGTCCCACTTGCCTTCGCCGAGCCATTTCTTGATGTTCTTCGTGCCATTGTCGGTGGGCCCGCCATTGGCGGGAATACGGTGCACGTTCGCCTTGCCCGCGAGGAGCTTGCGCGTCGGCAGCGTGTAGTCGATCGAGATCGAATCGCCGATCAGCAGCACGCGCGGCAATTTCGAGTCGTCCTTGACCGGATCGAACGGCGTGTCGCCCTTCTTTTTCTCCTGGGCAACGTTCGTTCCCGCCAGCGCCAGCAGCACAGCCAGCGTCGTCAATGCAAGCAATCGTTTCACGGTTGTACTCCTTGTTCAGGGCGTCGGCATCGATCGATGAAAATGCACGTGCTTCCACACCCCCAGTCGTCTCTGCCACACGCGCGTCTCCTCCACCGCCCGCGTACTTGGCGCCCCGTCCGCCGACACCCGCTGATTGAGCCGCACATAACTCACGATCGCGGCTTCCCCCATGATGCGCACGTGCGGCGACGCCATCGTCGTATGATGCGGCGCGTTCGCTCCGCCGAGTTTGAAATAAAACTCGTGAAACTCCAACCCCTCGACAAGCTGCCCGACCGCCTCCGGTTCGAAGCACGTCAACGACGGATCGCACAGGTCGGCGTAGGTCTTCCAGTCGGCCTCGGCAATGCAATCGAGCAGTTTCTGATTCAAGCGCAGCAATTCCTGCGTCGTCGGATCCACCATGATGTTCTTCCTGTCGCTTGCAGCGTAGCATTCGCCTCGCCGCTGCTACGCCGCAAGCGGCAAAACTGTCCCTGGTGAATACAATACCAATATCCACTCCCGACGTTGAGGTGCAGCATGGCCGGCAAGAGCGCATTCGTGTTCGAGGTGACGCAAGCCGACTTCGACGAGAAAGTCCTCAAGAAATCTCACGAGGTCCCCGTCGTCGTCGATTTCTGGGCGCCGTGGTGTGGCCCCTGTCGAGCCCTCACGCCGATTCTCGAAGCCGCCATCGAAAAACGCAAGGGCGCCGTCGTCCTGGCCAAGGTCAACACCGACGAGGAGCAAAGCCTCGCCATGCAGTTCGGCATCGAAGGCATCCCGCACGTCGTCGGCTTTCGCAAGGGCCATCCCGTCGTGCAATTCACTGGCCTGTTGCAGGAAGAGCAGATGACCGAGTTCTTCGATCGCTTGCAGCCGACGGAGGCTGAGAAGCAGATGGACAACGCCGTCGCGCTGGAGAAGTCGAATCCCGCCGAGGCCGAGAAGATCTACCGTGCCGCTCTCGAAAAGAAGTCAGACCAGGAGGACGCCGTCGTCGGCCTGGCCCGCTTGCTGATCGCCCAGAAGAAATTCGACGAGGCCTCTGACATTCTCAATCGAATCGGTTCCGCCGGCGACTTCGGCGCCGAGGCCGACAAGCTGCGCGCGGTTGTTTGGCTGAATTTGCAAGCGAAGGATTTGCCTGGCGAGGAGGAGTTGCACAAAAAGGCGCAGACGAATCCGAAAAGTGCCCAGGCGAAGTTCGACCTCGGCTGCGTCCAGGCGGTGAACGGGAAGACGAGCGAGGCTCTCGAGACGCTCTATCAGGCCGGCTTGCTCGATCACAAACTGGCGACTGCCCGCGTCAAGGATACCATGGTCAAGATCTTCTTCGTCATCGGCGTCCGCAGCGAACTCGCGGACGCCTACCGCGCCAAGCTGACGTCGATGCTCTATTGATTTGTGGCGGCAAGACTTCGATCTTGCCGATATCGCATTGACGTCGATGCTCTATTGATTTGTGGCGGCAAGACTCCGATCTTGCCGATATCGCACCGGCAAGATCGGAGTCTTGCCGCCACTGACCTTCATGTCACTGTCCGACACGCCCGCGGAACTCGCCGTCTTCCGTACGAAGCTTGATGCGATCGCCCTTGCGGATATGCCCCGGCACGCGCACCTGCACCCCCGTCTCGATCGTTGCCAGCTTCGTCACCGACGTCGCCGTGTCGCCCCGGGCTCCTTCCGGCGCATCCGTCACGTCGACCTCGACGATCTGTGGCAACTCGACTTGCACCACCTTTTCCTCGATCTTCAGCAGGCTCACCTTGGTGTTCGGCACCATGAACCCGTGCTGCGCCTCGGGAACGAGATTCACGTTCACATAGGTTTGCTCATACGTCTTCGGATCGGAGAAGACGAACATTTCGCCGTCGCGATAGGAGTAGTCGTACTCCTGCCGATTGAGGATGACCTTCTCGACGTTGTCTTCGGGCGAGAACCGTTGTTCGACGACGTTGCCGCGTTCGAGGTGCTTGAGCTTGATCTGCCAGTAGGTGCGGAGATTGCCGCGGGTTTGTTCGTGGCGGTCGAAGATGACCCAGATTTCGCCGTTGTACATGATCGCTTCGCCGACTTTCACGTCGCGCATCTTCATATTTGGCATGGGTAGGGACTCCTTAACAGATTGCCGCTTGCGGCGTAGCAGCGCGCACATTCACGGCGGATTCACATTGGCGTTTCAATTGTCATACTACTGCGAGAACGCGCCGTCAGCCAGATGGGCATGCGTCATCGTCGCTGCAAATCGACGAGGATGCCGTCTTGAGCAGCTGCCGGTCTGTAGTGTCGCTCACCGCGGACATGCCGAAATTGTCGCGAAATCGCCCATTTTCCGCAAGTTCTTTCGCGAATCGCAAATAATTTTCACCCACCCGTTGCCGGTCGGCGCAAGCGGCCTATGATGATAGTCCACCGTTCCTCTGGGACGGTTTTGTTCTTTGACAATTAGGCAGCGGAAAGAGTTGTATCTTCACAAGAGACAACGAAGCCTCAGGTTCATTTAGCCTCGGCTTTAGC
>JACQFG010000253.1 GCA_016200155.1 Planctomycetota bacterium
CTTCCGCGCGGATGCTGCCGCCGTGGAGGGTGTGCCGATCCCCGTGTGGACGACGAAGGCGTTCTGCGCGTCGTGGGAGCAGACGCTGAAGTCCAAGCCGTTCGTCGTCGATCTTCGCTACTACCGCAAACCGGTGCAAGGCAAAGATATCAAGCTCAAGGGCAAGCTGGAAAATCATCTCGCCGTCGATCTGACCGATGTCTGGCTGATTTACGACGACCGCTGCTTCCCGATCGAGGGCGGACTCAAGAGCGTCCGCGAGGGACCGGCGCCTGGGCCGTTCGTGCTGTCGACGTCCAATGAGGAAGTCAAGAATTGGGTGAACCTGCGCGAAGGCGCGGACCAGGCATCGGAGCCGCGCACCTGGAACTCAAACCCGACCAGCTTGATCAAGACGATCATGTTTCACGAGCGCTCGGACACGCAGCGGGTGCTGCCCAATCACCTGTTGCGTTCCATCGATCTCGGCTGGCGCATCCAGGAGGAACGCCCGGCCCTGGCGACCGACCGCAGCGTGCGCGAGGCGATCCTGTTCGCGCGCGTGCAGCACGCCACCGGCCCGTCCGAGACCGTGACGACCGATCCGGACCTGCCCCTGCCGACGAAGCTCTGGCTCGGCGACACACCCGACCCCGCCCGATCCCGGCCCGCGCTGATCGGCCAACTGAATCAGGACACCTACATTCGCGTGATCCTGCCGGTGCGGCCGGCGGATGAATGATTGGGAAAACATCCACGAAGGGCACCAAAGGCACGAAGGGGGGTGGCGATGAGTGTGTGTGTAAAACTTGCAGGCGCAAGGCAAGTCAATTCGTGCCGTTAGGGGGGTGGGGGTGGAGGTGGGTGTGTGTAAAACTTGCAGGCGCAATGCAAGTTATCTGCATTAATTGAGTGTACTTCTTCGTGATCTTCGTGTCCTTGGTGGATGATTTTTTCATGATCGAAACTCGCGACCTGACCAAAATGTACGGCGAACTCTACGCCCTCGATCGCCTCACGATCGAGCTGCAGCGCGGCGACGTCTACGGCTTCATCGGCCCCAACGGCGCCGGCAAGACGACGTGCATGCGCATTTTGGCGACCCTCCTCACGCCCACCTGGGGCGAGGCGACCGTGTGCGGCTACTCCATCTACAACGGCGCCAAGGACATTCGCCGGGTCATGGGCTACATGCCCGACTTCTTCGGCGTTTACGACGACATGAAGGTCATCGAATACCTCGAGTTCTTCGCCGCCGCCTATCGCATCAAGGGCCCCGAACGCCGCAAGAAGTGCGACCAGGTGCTCGAACTCGTCGATCTCGGCTACAAGCGCGACGCCCTGGTCACGAGCCTATCGCGCGGCATGACGCAGCGCCTCGGCCTGGCCCGCGTCCTCTTGCACGAGCCGCAAGTGTTGCTGCTCGATGAACCCGCGAGCGGCCTCGACCCGCGTGCCCGCATCGAGATGCGCGGCCTCATCAAAGAGCTGCGCAACATGGGCAAGACCATCATGCTGTCGAGCCACATCCTGCCCGAGCTGGCCGACATCTGCAACAAAATCGGCATCATCGAGCGCGGCAAGTTGCTCTTCGACGGCGACGTGCAGGCCGCCATCCAGAAAGTCCGGCAACGCACGCGCATCGACGTCGCCGTCGGTGAAGGCCGCAACGCCGAGGCCAAGCACCTCCTCGACAAGACCGCCGGCATCGACGAAGTCGAGCACAAAGAAGCCGACGATTACCTGCTCGTCACGCTCAAGGACGGCCTGCAAGACGGCAGCTTCATCGCCGAGGCCTTGCTCAAGAGCGGCTTCCGCCTGAAAATGCTCAAGGAGGAAGCCGTCAATCTCGAAGACGTGTTCATGGGGATCACCAAAGGAATCACAAACTAATGTGAGATTTTCTGGGGCAATTCCCCTCAACATGCATTATCCCATTGGATCACTCAATGCACGAAGTACTTCAAATATTCAGACGGACCGTCCTTTGTTTTTTATCCGGTGCAGTAATTGTGATCGGGTTCTTCTACTTTGCGGATGGGATGATCTGCCTTCGTAGCGGCAATCGGGAAGCTGTTTGGGTTGAGGTGGAAGAGATGCTTAGTAAGAACAGCACACTTCTAATCCTCGCTATCGCAACTCCCGCGTTCGCATACGGTCTCGGAATGGTAAACGTCGCTGGGGCCGGAGTGTTTTTCGATTGGTGGGCTAGGCCGACCCACGACCTGATCATTATCGGCCAGATCGAATCGCTCAAGAGACCACAACTGCTGAAAGAAACGCAGGATTTACTTGAGATCCGGCGTGCACTCGTGGAACTTACTCTACCTCTCATTTGTTTGGGAATTGGATTAATAGTCGACGATTGCTCATTTCCAAGATTCAAAGGGAGTCCGGTGGTAGCGGGGATACTATTGGTGGCTTTCGGCATGTCTTCAATGTTCTTGCTTGCCACGCGTCTCAATCGACAGTTCGAATCAACCGTCAAGATACTTATGGAGGAGGAGGCCAGCAAACCGAAGACGGCTGAGTTGTGAGAACTGAATTGGACACCTTCGAGTGACAAGTGAGGCAAGAGATATCTTTGATACCTTGATTTGGATGGAAGCACGAATGTCGAACATCCTCGTCACCGGCGGCGCAGGCTACATCGGCAGCCACGCTGTCAAGCTGTTTCTGGAACGCGGCCACCACGTCTGGGTCTACGACAGCCTCGTGTACGGCCATCGTGCTGCCGTGCCTGCGGATCGGCTCATTGTCGGCGACCTCAACGAGCCGCATCGCATCGATCAGGTCCTGCTCGAGAAGCGCATCGACGCTTGCGTCCACTTCGCGGCTTTTACGTATGTCGGCGAGTCGGTCACCAATCCGGCGAAATACTATCAGAACAACCTCGTCAACACGCTGAACCTGATGGAGTGTCTGCGCAAGCAAAAGGTTGCACGGTTCATCTTTTCGAGCACGGCGGCGACCTACGGGATGCCGGAGACGATGCCGATCACCGAGGCGACGCCGCAAGTGCCGATCAATCCGTACGGGGCCAGCAAGCTCGCGGTCGAGCGCGCGCTCGCCGATTATGCCCACGCCTACCAGTGGGGCTTCGCGGCCTTGCGCTACTTCAATGCCTCGGGCGCGCATCCCGATGGCACGATCGGCGAGGACCACACGCCCGAGACGCACCTCATTCCGCTCATCATCCTCGCCGCCATGGGCAAACGGCCGCAAATCGAGATCTTCGGAACCGACTATCCGACGCCCGACGGCACTTGTGTGCGCGATTACATCCACGTGTGCGACCTGGCCGAGGCACATCTGCTCGCGTTGGAAAAGCTGCAGCCCGGCCAGCAGATGCACTACAATCTCGGCATCGGCCGCGGCTACAGCGTGCGCGAGGTAATCGCCGCGGTCGAAGCGGTGACCGGCAAGAAGGTGCCAATCAAGGAAGGGCCAAGGCGCGCGGGCGATCCGCCGGTGCTGGTTGCATCGTCGGACAAGATTCAAAAGGAGCTGGGTTGGAAGCCGCGCTACTCGGACATCAAGGCGATCGTCGAAACGGCCTGGAACTGGCACAAGGCGCATCCGAAGGGGTACAAGGACAAATGACGAATTCGCTTACAGGCCGAGTTGCCCTCGTCACCGGCGCCGGCGTCGGGATCGGCCGGGCAACGGCGCTGCTGTTCGCGCAAGCCGGTGCGACGGTCGGCATCCACTATCACACGAGCAAGGCCGGCGCCGAAGAGGTCGCGCGTTCGATCCAGGCAAACGGCGGCAAGGCGTATCTGCTCCAAGGCGATTTGACGCGCGAAGCAGACGCCAACGGCGTCGTCGATCAGCTCATCGAGAAGACGGGGCGGCTCGACATCCTCTTCAACAACGCCGGCTCACCCTTGAAATATTCAACCATCGAAGCGTGCAGCCTCGAACACTGGCACAACGTCTTCAACGTCAACGCCACGACCGCGTTCCTGGTCACGCGCCGCGCCATTCCGCACCTGCGCGCAAGCAAGAACGGCAGCATCGTCAATAATCTCACGCTCTCTATCCAGACCGGCGGGGCCGGCGGCGGCGGCGTCTATGCGGCGGCAAAAGGGGCGCTGCAAGTCATGACGCGGACACTGGCGAAAGAGCTTGCCCCGATCGTCCGCGTCAATGCCATCATGCCCGGCGTCATCGCAACCGCACATCACGAGACCTTCAGCACGCCTGCGAAGATGGAAGATTACAAGAAGCAAACGCCGCTCGCACGCAACGGCAGCGCCGACGAGGTCGCCCAGGCGGTGCTGTTCCTCGCCAGCGATGCCGCCAGCTTCATGACCGGGGCCATCCTCGACATCAACGGCGGCCGGTTCCTGCGATAAGATACCCGCATGTTCGAATTGACCGCCGACAATGCGCTGGACTACCTGCGCCGCCAGGGCTGGTTCGACGCCGGTCCTGCACACGCCGAGGTTTTGAGCGGCGGCGTCTCCAACTTCGTGCTGCGCGTCACCACGTCCGCCCGGCGATTCGTGCTCAAGCAATCAAGGCCGCAACTGCGCACGCGCGACGCCTGGTTCAGCGATCTCGACCGCATCTACCGCGAACAAGAAGTGATGGAGGCACTGCATCCGTATCTGCCGGACGTTGTTCCTGAGGTTCTACACGTCGATCGCCCGAACTATGTCTACGCCATGAGCCATGCCACACTCGAGGCTAAGGTGTGGAAGGCCGAACTACTCGCCGGCAACATCGACGTCGATCTGGGCACGAAGGTCGGGCAAACGTTGGGCCGCATCCATCAGGTGTCCGCGGAGAACGTGCGCCGATTCGAGGCGTTTCGCGATCACAATGTCTATGTGCAACTGCGCGTCGATCCGTTCTATGTGCGCGTACAGGAACGTCGGCCCGAAGTCGCGTCTGCCGTCGCGCCGATCATCCATGGTATGCTCACGATCAAGGAAGCACTTTGCCATGGCGACTACACGCCGAAGAACATCCTGGTGCATGACGGATCGTTCACGCTCGTCGATTACGAGACGGCCCACTTCGGCGATCCGACGATGGACCTCGGATTGTTCTTCGCGCACCTCGCGCTCAAGGCCGTTCGCGCCGATGCGCGATGTGCCGATTTCATCACGCTGATGCGCAGTGTCTGGAATGGGTATCGCGACTCGGTCACATTCCTGCCTCACGCGGATCTGGAGCGGCGCGGCGTGAAGCATCTGGGCGTTTGCTTGCTGGCGAGGATCGATGGCACGAGCCCCGTCGATTATTTGCTGGACGAGGGAAAACGCGAGTTCGTGCGAAACTTGGGACGCGCCATCTTGCTAGACGGCGTCGATCGATGGGAGGATGTTTGGCAGCGCGTTCATTCCTCGTCGGCCGGCTCGGGCGTGAACGCGATCCCGTCGTAAATCTCGCTGAGCGGCAACTCCGTCTCGATCTCGGTCAAGGGCAGCACCGCGTCGAGACCTTCATAGATCTCACGGACAAAGCCGCGCGGCCCGCGCCGGTACACGATGAGGGCTGGGGCGTCCTGTTCGACCAGGACGTACACCTTCAACGAGGGAATCGTCAGGTAGGCGTCCTTCTTCTCTCCCTCGTCGGTCCTGCGGGTGCCTTTTGACAGGACTTCAAAAATCACGACCGGCTTGTCGTGAAAGGAATCACTCGGAGGGTTCGGCTCGCAAACAACGGAATCATCCGGATAGTAGAAACGAATCTGATGCGGGAGGTGAATGCGAATCTTCGTATCGGAACCGTGCGGCCGACAAAGCTTCCCGCGCAGGCGACTGAACAAGCTTCCGTGGATATTGTCCTTGATGTCGTTGTGCGCATTGCGTGCGCCGGCCATCGCGTAGACGACGCCGCCAAGATACTCGTGCTTGATCGGGGATGACAGTTCACCTGCAAGGTAATCTTCCACCGAGATCAGGTTCCACTTCAATGCTGCGGTCATGGCCGGCCCTCGTCATAAGAATACCTTGCTATTATCGCATCCGGAACGAATCGAAGCAAGCATCAAGGTGTCCAATGTCCGATCGCATCACCGCCGTTCATGCTCGGCAGGTCCTCGATAGCCGCGGAACGCCGACCGTCGAGGTCGATATCCACTGCGGCAGCGTCATGGGCCGGGCCATCGTGCCTTCTGGAGCGAGCACCGGCAAGCACGAGGCCCGCGAGCTGCGCGACGGCGACCCCGACGACTACGCCGGCAGGAGCGTGGGCAAGGCGGTCGCCAACGTGCGGCAAGTAATCGCGCCGGCGATCGTCGGCATGGCCGCGGCCGAGCAGGAAACCATCGACCGCAAGCTGTGCGACCTCGACGGCACGCCCGCCAAGTCGCGCCTCGGCGCCAACGCCATCCTCGGCGTCTCGCTGGCCTGCGCTCATGCCGCCGCGGCTTCCAGCAATCAACCGTTATGGCAGTATCTCCACCGTAGACCTCATGCTCCGCGTGAGGAGTCCGTCACGCGGAGCGTGACGCCTACGATGCCGATGCCGATGGTCAATCTCATCAGCGGCGGTCTGCACGCGGGGCGCAATCTTGACATGCAGGACTTCCTGCTGCTGCCGATCGGGGCAACGTCGTATTCCGAAGCATTGCGAATGACGGTCGATGTCTATCGCGCGCTGAGTTCCGTTTTGCAAGAGCATGGCTTCGAAGGCGTTCTCGTCGGCGATGAAGGCGGGTTCGGCCCGAAGCTCGCCGGCAACCAGCAGGCGATCGAGATGCTGCTGCACGCTTTTCGCCGGGCCGGGCTGCATCCGGGCCGCGATGCGGCAATCGCGATCGATGTCGCAAGCACGCATTTCTACGAGGACGGCCTCTATCGCCTGAAGGACACGCTGATGTCGGCGACGACGATGGCGGCGATGCTCACCGACTGGGCTGACCGCTATCCAATCCTCAGCATCGAGGACGGCATGGCCGAGGACGACTGGGCGGGCTGGAAGGCACTGTCCGAATCGCTCGGCAAACGTGTCCAGCTCATCGGCGATGATCTCTTCGTCACGAACACGCAGCGGCTCGCCCAGGGGATCAAGGAGGGAGTCGCGAACGCTGTGTTGATCAAGGTCAATCAGATCGGCACCTTGACCGAAACGCTCGCCGTCATCGATCAAGCACGCGCCGCCGGCTATCGCTGCGTGATCTCCGCCCGCTCAGGCGAAACCGAGGACTGCACGATCGCCGACCTCGCCGTCGCCACCGGCGTCGGCCAGATCAAGATCGGCTCCGTCGCCCGCAGCGAACGGCTCGCCAAGTACAATCAGCTCCTGCGCATCGAAGAGCAGATGGGACCGAACGCGCCGTTCGCGAAGTGGGAGTTTTCAGAGCCTGAAGCGTAAGCGAAGGATTGGCTTTCCTTCGCTTTCGCTTCAGGCTCTGAAAATTCGAAAACCGCGAAAAAGTGCTCTGGACAGATCGGCCCACGCATGGCATAAGCCCGCCAAATAGTTTTCGTCCCAGGCTTACTCGGTGACTCTGAACGGCCCCTGCCAATAATGGGGGCTGCCCGCATAACGTGCGCGAACAAGGAGGTTCGGCCATGTCACTCATTGATGTCTTTCTGAAAAGGCGCCCGAAGTCTCTCGCTTATCGCCCGACGGTTGAAGTGCTCGAGACGCGCGTCGTGCCGTCGGTCGCGGTTCCGACCGGATTCAAGCTCACTGCCCTGTCGTCAACGCAAGTCAAGCTGAGCTGGAACGACGTCACTGGCGAACTCGGCTACAACCTCTATCGATGGGACGGCACGAAGTCGGTGCTGTTCATGAACCTGCCCAAGGACTCCACCAGTTTCACCGTGACCGGGCTGCAGCCAAGCACGACGCAATGGTTCAGCATGGCGGCCGTTGACCAGAGCACGTCGGCCCAGACCGGCTGGCTCTCGATCATGACGCCGGCCCAGGCGATCACGGCGCCAACCAACTTTCGCGTCGTCGGGGTGACCAACACGCAAATCAACCTGGCCTGGAATGCCGTCAGCAGCGCAACCGGTTATCGCGTCTATAGCTGGGACGGCATTCGCGCCAACCTTGTCGGCTCGACCACGCCCAGCGTTCCCGCGTTCACCGTAAGCAACCTGACGCCGGGCCGAACTTACTACTTCTACATCCAGGCGTTCAACACTACCAATAGCGCCAACACGGCCTGGCTCACCGCGGCGACGACGTCCGCAAACATCACCGCGCCCACCAACGTCAAGGCGACCGCGCTCAGCGCGAGCACCATCGCCCTGTCGTGGACCGACGTCGTCAGCGAGACCGGCTACCGCATTTACCAGTGGGACGGCGTGACGGCCAACACGCAGGCCGTCATCGCCACGCTGGCGGCCAACACCACGGGTTATCAGGTGCTCGGTCTGCTGCCGGGGCGGACGTATTGGTACTTCGTGCAAGCGTTTAACGGGACGAACTCGGCGAACTCGGCATGGGTGAATGCCCAGACGATGGCCGCCCTGCCCTTGCAGCCGCCAACGCAGCTCTTGATCGAGGTGACGGGATCCAACAGCGTGTACCTGTCATGGGTGGAGCCGGCCCGCGCGGTCGGTTACCAGATCGCGCAGTGGACAAACCTGGGCTGGACGCCGATCCTGACGGTGCCGGCGGGCACGCACAGGGTGCCGATCACCGGGCTGCCGGCGAATCAGACGACGTGGTTCATGATCAAGGCGTACACTGACAACTTCGCGGAGATCGCGTACAGCAACGCGGTGTTTGTGAATCTGTGATCGTATCGTTCACTCTGAAGCGGAGGCGTTGGCACCGGTGATGGAATTTCCCGATCCGCTGTATGAATCGCCGTATTTGCAAACCCGCCGGATGTGCCTGGTGTGTGCCCAAAAACATGCTGAATCGGTCTTGCGCACGACGGACAGGGAAATCGTGCCGCTCTGCAAAGATTGTGCAGCCGACTGGAACATTTATGGGTACTTGATTCTCAAGCGAATCAAGCCGGGCCGCTTGATCTGGCGTACTCTGGTTTTCAAAACACTTCATCCCTTTCAGCAACCGTCGTTGCGAATCATTTGGCAGGACATGAAGGCACTGCAGGCGTGGGCCGCGAAGATGAAGAAGTGGACCTGAGCTGCCGGACTGGACGATTCGCCCCTCGTGCCGGACAATATCGATTGACCCGCCTGACGCAACCACTTTCCGCATGAGGTTCCCAGCCGATGAGACGTCTTCTTGCAGCCGCTTCCCTCTTCCTTTTCGCTCCGACGCTGATCGCGGCCCCGTATGACGAGATGGACTACGGGCCATTCCTGTCACACACGTTTCAGCTCCCCAACGGCAACACGACACTGCGCGGCTTCGCGGTCCCGTTCGACGCCCCGATCGCCGGCGAGGACGCGAAGGCCGGCAAGTGCGGCGTCATCTTCGACACGGAACTCTTGCGCTACTCCGGCTACTGGAACGGCGGGTTCATCACCTGGAACGGCGTCGTCTTCAACGGCGGCCACGGCGGCAATCCGGGGCCGGCGGGCAAGATCCTCGTCGCGACCAAGATGACCGCCGGCGTTGGCATCGATTACGACAAGCTCGTCGATCCGCGCGGCTATCCGCATGGACCGATGGAGCGAAGCGTTGGCCGATACAAGGGACTCTATCGTTCCGACAAGGGGGTCATCTTCGCGTACACCATCGGCCCGACGAATGTGCTCGACATGCCGAGCGTTGAGGTCCACAACAAGCAGCGTGTTTTCGTGCGGACGATTAACCTCGAACCGTCCCGGGGGCCGCGTTACGTCGTGCTGGCAGATTTGCCGAAGGCGAGCAAGATGGTCAACGTCGGCAGCATGATGCTGCTGGAGGACGGGCAAAATGCGATCGTCGCCAACGACGTGGGCGCGCCGAAAGGAACGGAAATCGTCGCCGGCACACGCATGGTTCTCAGGGTCCCCGGCACAGCCAAGCCGGTGCAGCTTCGTGTCAGCGTCTGGGGGGGGCCGAAGGGCGACTGGGAAGCGGGCGCGAAGGCCCTCGATTCCATCGGCACGGCGGAGCTTGACCTCGCGCCGCTGCTCAGCGGCGGCAAGGCTCGCTTCCCGCAAACCGTCACCACCCAGGGCAAGCGCGGCGATGACAAGGGCGCCTACACCGTCGATTCGTTGACGCCGCCGTTCAAGAACCCGTACAAGTCGTGGATGCGCTTCGGCGGGTTCGACTTCTTCTCCGACGGCCGCGCCGCCGTCTCCACCTGGTCGGGCGATGTCTGGATCGTCTCCGGTATCGACGACGGCCTGCAAAACCTGAAATGGAAACGCTACGCCGCCGGCCTGTTCCATGCGCTCGGGTTGAAGATCGTGGACGACAACGTCTATGTCCTGGGCCGCGATCAGATCACGCGTCTGCACGATCTCAACGGCGACGGCGAGGCAGATTTCTATGAATGCTTCAACAACGAGGCGATGATCACGACCAATTTCCACGAGTTCACCTTCGATCTGCACACCGACAAGGAAGGCAACTTCTACTTCATCAAGGGCGGCCCGGTTCGCCCCGGCGGCTCGGGCTGGGACAAGGTCACGCCGCACCACGGTTGCATCTTCAAGGTGTCCTCCGACGGCTCGAAGCTCGACGTCGTCGCCCGCGGCTTTCGCGCTCCCAATGGCATGGGCGTCGGACCCAACGGCGAGGTCGTCTGCGGCGACAACGAGGGCACGTGGACGCCGACTTGCCCGATCAACTGGATCAAGCCCGGCGGTTTTTATGGCGTTCCCGATTTCGCCGGCAAGAAGAAAGAGGAGTACCCCAAGGTCCGCGACAACCCGCTCTGCTGGCTGCCGCACGACGACGTCGACAACTCCAACGGCGGGCAAGTCTGGATCACCAGCGACAAGTTCGGCCCGCTCTCGCGCCAGTTGCTGCACACGTCCTATGGCCGCAGCAAGCTCTATCTCGTCATGAAGGAGGAAGTCGCCGGCCAGATGCAGGGCGGCGTCGTGCAGGTTCCCGTGACGTTTGACAGCGGCATCTGCCGGGCCCGCTTCAAGGACTCCGAGAACGCTCTCTACCTCACCGGCCTGCGCGGCTGGCAGACCAATGCCGCCAAGGACGCCGGCCTGTATCGCATGCGCTACACCGGCAAGAAGGCGAACCTGCCCGTCGACATCAAAGCCCGCCCCGGCGCGATCACGCTCACCTTCAGCGACGCCCTCGACCCGATGACCGCGAGCGACGTCGATCTCTACACGATCCGTCAGTGGAACTACCGCTGGACCAGCAACTACGGCTCCCAGCATTTCTCGGTCGCCGACCCGAAGAAACAGGTCAAGAAAAACGCCGAGGAAGAGATCGAAGCCCAGTCCGCAACCCTCTCCGCCGACGGCAAGACCGTGACGCTCAAGATCGACAAGCTGCAGCCGGTGATGCAGA
>JACQFG010000254.1 GCA_016200155.1 Planctomycetota bacterium
CGATCTGCTCAATCTCAAGGCGAATCAAGGCTTCCAGGCTGGTTCCGCGCGGGCGGTCATCTTTCTCTGGCTGTGGGGCGGGCCGTCGCAGCTTGATACGTGGGACCCGAAGCCGAACGCGGCGATGGACTATCGCGGGCCGTTCTCGTCGATCCCCTCGCGCATTCCGGGGACGCGGATCGGCGAGCTATTTCCGCAGATTGCGGAGTGGACCGATCGGCTCGCGATCATTCGCTCGCTGCACACCGCTTCCAACGACCATGGCGTCGCCGGCACCGCGGGACTCACCGGCAGCACCGTCGGCAGCGTCAACCTTGGCGGCAATGCGGCGGCGGGCAACGTCAAGCCGTGCCTCGGTTCGATCGTGGCGCGGGCCAAGGGTTTTCGCGGCGAGATGCCGCCGTTCATGGTCGTCGGCGGTCGGCTTCATCAGGGCAAGCGGGCGATCGCCGGCGAAGGCGGCGGCACCCTCGGCGCCCTCTACGATCCGTTTCGCCTCGTCTTCGATCCCGAGCATGGCACACGCATCCCCGCCCTGCAGCTGCCGGACAATCTTTCGCCAGAACGGCTGCGAAATCGCCAGCAGCTCCTGCAATCGCTCGATCAGGCCCGACGCTCTCTCGATACCGGCGGCCAGCGGACCATCGACGACTATCGCGCCCAGGCCATCGCCCTCTTGACTTCGCCCGATGCGACGCGGATGTTCGATGTGTCGCAGGAACGCCCGGAACTAGCCGATCGCTATGGCCGGACGCGCTTCGGCCAATCGTGTCTGCTGGCACGGCGGCTGGTCGAGCATGGCGTGCCGTTCGTGCAGGTCAATTGGTCGGATCACGTCGAGGCCGAAGAGGATGCGGGCGACGGCGGGTGGGACAACCATTATCGCAACTTTCAGATCATGCAGGATCGCCAGGCGCCGTGGCTCGATCAAACGCTGCCGGCCTTGCTGAGCGACCTGCAGCAGCGCGGCCTGTTGCGCACGACGCTCGTGGTGGCGATCGGCGAGTTCGGCCGCACGCCGCGGATCAACGACAAGGCGGGCCGCGATCACTGGGAGCATTGCTACAGCGCCTTGGTTGCCGGCGGCGGCGTGCGTGGCGGCCAGGTCATCGGCGAAAGCGACGCCCGCGCGGAACGGCCGCGGCTTCGTCCGGTGACGCCCGCGGACCTCGCGGCATCCGTCATGCACGCCGTCGGCATCTCGACCGAGCAGGCCGCCACGCTCGGCATCAACAGCGGCGGGCAGGTGATTCAGGAGTTGTTTTGAGGGAGGTGGAAAATGCAAACCATCGAAGTTGAGCAGGCTGAGAGTCACCTGACGGAGATCATCGAAAACCTCTGGCCAGGCGAAGAAGTTGTGTTGACTCGTGACGCCAAGCCAGTCGCCACGATTCGCGCGACGTCCCCCGAGGCTCCGAAGGTGCGGAAATTCGGGACGCTGAAGGAGTCGATCGTGTATATTGCGCCCGATTTCGATGACATTCCGGAGGGATTTGAGGACTATCTGCCATGACTGCTATGGTTCCCGGCATCTATGCACATGGGAAAATCGAATTACTCCAAACACCCGTGGGAATTCGTGACGGGAAGGTGCGCGTTATTGTGATCGAAGAGGATGAAAAACGCCCGTCCCGTCAAATGCAATTTGGCAAATATTCCGAAGGACGGCTTTCGACCGAGGAAGATTTCCGCATTGCGGAGTGGCACGGACCAAAAGAATGGGAATAAATCGATGGCGCGTGATTTCGTGGTAGATGCGCATGCATTGATTTGGTTCCTGGAGGGTAACCCGCGACTCGGCGCAGCAGCAAAGGCGGTGATGGACGATTCCTTGAGTACCCTCCATTTGCCGATTATCGCGTTGGCCGAGGCTTGCTGGATTGTTGAGAAGAAACGTTGCGCAATTCCATCCGTTTCTGATCTACTGCGCGATGTCGATTCCGATAGGCGATACGTGTTGATTCCGATAGACCGGTCGATTCTTGATCTATCCTTCACGCTGACGTCCATCGATGAAATGCACGATCGGTTGATTGTCGCGACATTGTTGAACCTACGCACAAATGGAGTCGAAGCATCACTATTGACGCGTGACCGAAATATCACAGAATCTGGCACAGTGCCGATCGTTTGGCAGATAATCCCGCAGGATGAAAAAATGACCACCCCCAGCGAAATCTACTCCCCTGGCCTCGAAGGCGTCATCGCCGGCGAGACCGCGGTCTCCACCATCACCGGCGGGCTGCGCTATCGCGGCTATCCCGTCGTCGAGCTGGCCGAGAAATCGACGTTCGACGAGGTCGCGTATCTCCTGCTGCACGGCGAACTGCCTAACCGCGCGCAGCTTGCCGACTTCAACAAGCGGCTGGCGTCGGCACAGAAGTTGCCCGCGGTGTTGAGCGACCTGCTCAAAAAACTGCCCAAGGACGCCGTGCCGATGGATGTGCTGCGGACCGGCGTCAGCATTCTCGCCCATTACGATGCGGAGTTGACCGACAACAGCACCGCCGCCAACCTGCGCAAGGCGGAACGGCTGCTCGCGCAGATCCCGCTGGTCATTGCTGAGTATTTCCGCGCGACCAAGGGGCAGCCCGCACTCGCGTCGAAACCGGAGCTGGGGTTTGCCGCTAACATGCTGTACATGCTGAGCGGCAAGACGCCGAGCACCGAGGACGCGAAGGCGTTCGACGTCTCGCTAATCCTGTACGCGGAGCATGAGTTCAATGCGTCAACATTCACCGCCCGGGTCGTCTGCTCTACGGAGTCCGACTTGCATGCCAGCATCACGGCGGCGATCGGCGCTTTGAAGGGCCGGCTGCACGGCGGGGCCAACGAGAAGGTCATGGACCTGCTGCTGGCGACCGGCGGACCCGACAAGGCGGAGAAGTGGATCCGCGATGCCATCGCTCGCAAGGAAAAGGTCATGGGCTTCGGCCATCGCGTCTACAAGCACGGCGATGTCCGCGCCCGCGTGCTCAAGGAATATGCCAAACTTGCAGCTCAGCGTGCCGGCACGGTACAATGGGAAACTGCGGCCGAGACGATCGAGAAGGTGCTCGAAACCGAGAAGAACCTGTTCCCGAACCTTGATTGGCCGGCGGGGCGCCTTTATCATGCGATGGGGCTCGAAGTGCCGCTGTACACGCCGTTCTTCGTGGCCTCGCGCGTCACCGGCTGGTCGGCGCACGTGATCGAGCAGCTGGAGCACAACCGCATCATCCGTCCGCGCAGCCGTTACACGGGGCCGGAGGAGAAGCACGTGACACCAATTGCGGAGCGAAAATAATTCCTTCGCTTGCGTTTAGCGTTCGCATCGCGTCATGCGAACGCTTAACGCAAGCGGCGAACCTTGTTGAGGACACGAAACATGAATCTTCATCGATTCTTCTTGTTCGCGATTTTGGCCGCCGGCGTGGGCTGTGTCACGCACACCGAGGATACGCCGACGAACGCTGCCCCGCCGCAGGCCGAGGAGCCCAAGGGGGAGATCAAGCAGGTCAAGATCGGCCCCAAGGGTATCGTGCTCGAAATCGAGAAGCGCGGCGACAAGGAGATTCGCCGAGTGCGCATGGAAGCCGAGGTCTGCTTCCGCGAAGGGATGCTCGAACACCTGGTGACGCGCAACCGCATCAAGGATCACGAGGCGATCCTGACCACCGAGATCGACGCCCGCCACCTGCACACCGCCCTGACCCTCGCCGGCGCCGAGGCGGGCAAGGTCGTGCAATTTCGCCCGAAGCTCGTGGCCCCCAGCGGCACCACCATCAAGGTCTTTCTCGAATACAAGAAGGACGGCAAGCTCGTCCGAGTGCCCGCCCAGCAATGGATTCGCAATTTCAAGACGAAGAAGGACTTCCACACCGACTGGGTCTTTGCCGGCAGCAAGTTCAATGCGGATCAGCTCGACAAGAACAAGCAGCCTTATTATCTCGCCAACGACGGCGATGTGATCACGGTCGTGAACTTCGAAGGCGCGTGCCTGGACGTTCCGTTCCTGGCGACCAAGGACAACGCCGACCTCGACTTCGAGGCTCATACCGAGCGCATCCCGGCCTTGAAGACGGCGGTGACGGTGATCCTGGAGCCGGTCCCCAAGAAGAAGGATTGAAACCTCCGCGCGGCGTCGCCGGTATAATCGGTATCCCAAAAAAGTAAGCGATCTCCGACGGCGGCATTTTTTGCTGGCTTTTTGTCGTCGGAGTTCGCTAAACTTATTTACATTGGCGCTTTCTTTATTTCGATTCTCTCCGTAATGGTGCAAGCATGGCCACCGTGCAATCCAAGCTGCGTTACCGCTGCCCCGAGTGCGATCACGTGTTCCGTCTGCGCGACACGCCGTCCCGCGGCAAGAAGATCCGCTGCGACGACTGCGGCCAC
>JACQFG010000245.1:0-3937 GCA_016200155.1 Planctomycetota bacterium
CGATGCAAAGCCAGATTCGCGAATATGACCAGTTCCTGGCGAAACTGGATGCCGAATAGCGGGACCGCCGTCACCGAAGCCCATGCCTGCGCATCGCGATCGCAAGGTCGCGATGCGTTTTTTTTATTCGCCGCCAATCTCGTCGGTAGTCGGGTCGACTAATGTGAGCAGTTTTTCCACGACCTCGGCAATCACCTCTGCCGGCATGTCGCAAAGGAACGCCGCCCTGCGTTGTTTCCAGTCCATGTTCTTGACTTGATCGGTCAGAACAACCCCCGAAACGCGGAGGCCATCGGGCAACGAAACTTCATAGGGGTAGCCTTTTGCCTGATTGGTAATCGGACAGAGCAACGCCAGCCCGGACGGGCGATTGTATGCGTAGGGCGACAGCACGACCGCCGGCCTGCGACCGGCCTGCTCATGCCCCGTCTGCGGATCAAAATCAATCCAAATGACGTCGCCCCGGTCGGGCACGAACCCCTTGGTGTGTTTGGTCACCATACTTCGCCTCCCACCGGCCGGCCGGTCGAGATTTCCGCATGGCGATTTTTCTTGGTAATCCCCTTGACCAGCTCTGCCAGCGTGTATTTTCTCTTACGTCGTTGAACCTTTCGAACCGAGATTTCCTCCGGGCCGACACGCTCGATGGTGACCGTGCAACCGGCGAAATCGGCGAAAAGGGTCGCTCGTGCTTTAGCATCGACTAGACGCTTACGTTTTTGCATGATCCACCTCCAGATGGTGTTTATGCCCATGGCTATCTTGACAGGCTAAACGAAAATAGGCAAGTGGGAAATCCCACTGTGGGAAAATTGGATTCCGACGTCAATCGACGCGCAACAGACGCGCCCGCGTCTCGCCGCGCTGGTTCGCCGAGCGATAAGCGCCGGCCCCGACGTCCAGGCACGTCAGCCAGCCCTCGTCGCCGTAGACGCGCGTGTCGATGCAGATCGCGTGTTCCAGCACCAACGGCACGCCCGAGCGCTGCGGCGTGTGTCCGCAGATCATGATCTTGCCTGATTGATGTGCTCGCGCATCGCCGGCGTCGAGCTTTTCCCAGAACAGCATGTACTCGGGCTGTTCGGCAAGCGGCACGTCCGGGTAAGCATTGGCATGAACGAAGAAGTGCGTATCGATCTCGTGATACGGAACGCAGACCTCTTCGAGAAACCGCCAGTGCGCGGCCGGCACGGCATCGGCAAACAGGTCCCAGCGCGGGTCGGCGCCGTAGGATTCAAGCGTTTGCTTGCCGCCGACGAGGAACCACTCTTGAAACGCGGCCGGGCTGCCGCGGGCCTCCAGCATCATGAAGTCGTGATTGCCCTTGAGGGCGACATGCTTGCATCGGCCCTGCAGCTCGATGAGCCGGTCGATCACGCCCTTGCAATCGGGCCCGCGATCGACGTAATCGCCGAGCGTGACGACGAGATCATCGGGCTGCGGCTGGATCAGGTCCAGGAGCAGATCGAACGCCCGCAGGCAGCCGTGGATATCGCCGATGGCAAGGGTACGCATGGATCAGGAGCCGGCCTGTTTCTTGAGTTGTTCCACGAACGCCGCATGTTCCGGCGAAGCGATGCCATCCTGTAATACTCGGCTCACCGTCGCAAAATCGCCGGCAACAAGCGCCCCGGCTGCCAGCCATAGGCCAGGGAACACTTCGCTGCGATAGACGCCGTCCGTCGTCGCCAACAGTTCGAAATCCTGGCCGCGCAGGATGAACCAGTCGATCGCCTTTTCCTTGACGCGCCAGACGACGTATTCCTTGACCTCGAACTTGCGATAGAGTTCCTTCTTGGTTTGCAAGTCGTAGAGAACGTTGCTGGCAGCAATCTCGGCAAGAAGGTCCGGCATGCCGATGATGTAGCCTTTCCCGTCAAGCTTGATGCGCCCGCCGCATTTCGGATCGATCGCGAGAATGCCATCCGGCTCCGGCATGTTGATCGCATCGAGAATGAGCGACGAAGGAGCAAAGCCGCGCACTCCCGGTGTAACCCATGCATAGCACCCGAGAAAAGAGATGAAATCAAACTGCGACTGCCCGTGATAGCCTCCCGAGATCGGCGGCATATGGACGACTCCTTCGATCAGTTCCACGCGTTTGTGGTGCGCCTTCCATTCCTCCGGCAGTGCGTCCCAGCGACGCAGGAACTCTTCGACGTTCATGCGCTCGCCTGCCTGCAGCGGCAAGGCGGCGGGCGGCGCGAAGGGCGTCGATGGCACGGGTTTGGTCGAGATCGTCGACATGGTTAACTCCCTCTCTCGACTATCATAGCAACCGCATTGCCGCCGCCCAAGCACAACGACACCAGGCCGCGGCGCAGGTTGCGGCGCTCGAGGGCGTGCAGCAGCGTCACCAGGACGCGCGTGCCGCTCGCGCCGATCGGATGGCCCAGGGCGATTGCGCCTCCGTGGACGTTGAGCTTTGCCTCGTCGATCGCGAGATCCTTGTTGCACGCCAGCATCTGGGCGGCGAATGCTTCGTTCAGCTCGAACAATTCGATGTCGGCCAGCCTCAACCTCGCTTTTTCGAGCACCATGCGCACGGCGCCGACCGGCGCGAGGAAGATGTCCTTGGGCGCGATGCCGGAGGTCGCATAGGCGACGACGCGGGCCATCGGCTTGGCGCCAAGCTTTTCGAGTCCGCGCTGGGAGACTACGGCGACGGCAGCGGCCCCGTCGGAGAGCATCGACGCGTTGCCCGCCGTCACGGTGCCGCCTTCGTGAAACGCCGGCTTGAGCTTCGCGAGGGCGTCGCGGCTCGAATCGGCACGGAAGCCTTCGTCCTGCGCGATCGTCTTTGCCTTCGCGCCGCTGCCGAGCGTGATCGGCGCCACCTCGGCGGCGAATGCGCCTTGCGTCCAGGCCTGAGCGGCGCGTTGGTGGCTCTGCTCAGTGAAGCGATCCTGCTCACCACGCGCGATGCCGCACTTGGTCGCGATGTGTTCGGCCGCCTCGCCCATGTGCCAGTTCTCGAACGCGCACCACAGCCCATCGTGGATCATCGCATCGACGGCTTTCTGATCGCCGATCTTCCAGCCGGCACGCGTGTTGAACAAGAGATGGGGGGCGCGGCTCATCGACTCCATGCCGCCGGCGAGAACGACGTCGGCATCCCCGGCGCGGATCGCCTGGGCGGCGAGCATGACCGCCTTCAGGCCGGAGCCGCAGACTTTGTTGACGGTGAACGCTGCGATGCTGTCGGGCAGCCCGGCTTTGAGGGCGGCCTGACGCGCCGGGTTTTGCCCGAGGCCGGCCTGCAGGACGCAGCCCATGATGACTTCATCGACCGCGTCGGCCGTGAAGTTGGCGCGATGGAGCGTCTCCTTCAAGACGCGACCGCCGAGGTCTTGCGCCGACAATTCAGCAAACCCGCCGAGGTATTTGCCGATCGGCGTTCGCACGGCCGCAACGAGAAATGCATCGCTCATGGAAGTCTCCATGGTTCATTATACCTGGTCACGCCGTGCGAATTTTGTCGGGCACTTCGGTGATCCCCGTTTCGAGCACCGTCTCGCGCCGCGGCCAGAATAACCACAGCGCGGCGACGGCCAGCAGCGGCAGAAATCCCGCCAGCGCGACGCCGGTGGCGTAGGACTTGGTGGCGTCGATGTTGCGGCCCACGAGCCATTGCATGGTTCCCGAGCCGATCCAGGCTATCGTCCCCAGAGCGCCGGAGATCTTGCCCTGATGGGTTCGCGTCAGCTCCTGCGTGAAGGAGTAGTAATTGGGATAGAGCCCCAGCGTGCCGGCCGCGACCAGGAGCAAAAGACCCAGCAAGAGGAGCGACATCGGCGCCCAGAAGCCATTCCGCACAACGTCGGCGTTCGGCAGGAACGCGACCACCGTCGCGAGCAACACCAGGCCGGCGCACGTCGTGAATGTCACGACGCGCGCCCGGTGCACGTCCGATCCGCCCGCAATCAGCGTTTTCACC
>JACQFG010000245.1:3995-12040 GCA_016200155.1 Planctomycetota bacterium
ACACGCCGACGCCGATGCAGCCGACATCCGTGGCAACATAATAGGCGGACGTGAACCATGCCGTCTGATTTTCATCGTAGCCATGACCTTCCTGAAGGTACTTCGGCAGCCAGACGCGGAAAAACTGCCAGGTCAGGTTGATGCAAATGACGATGACGATCACCACGCCGAGCATGAGACGAAAATCGCGGCTCCAGAGCTTCGGCGTCGTGTCCGGAACGGTCGGAGCGTCGGTGGTTTCGGGTTTCCGGACGACATCATCGCGGCGAATCAGGATGAGCCAGGGGACGATCCAGAACATGCCGATGCAGCCGATGGCGACGAACGGCGGCTGCCACCCGCCGGGCTCGTCGGTCTTGAGCGCGAGCACAACGATCGGCGTGAGGATCGACCCGAAGGCGGCCCCGCTTTGCAAGATGCTGTTGCCCAGCGACCGATCGGCCCGCGTGAGAATGATCTGGGTCGTAACCAGCGCACAGGGCCAATGGCCGGACTCGAAAAAGCCCAGTGCGATGCGACAGACCAACAAGCCGATGTAGGTTTGATCGGCGCGCGTGTGGTCGGGCCGAAGCCAGGCGCCGATCGGTTCGGAATACGCCGTCGCCACGCCGGCCGCCGACCAGGCCACCAGCACGCCGGGATACAGCCAGCGCGGGCCGATGCGATCGACGAGGAACCCGAAGAAGAACGCGCCGGCAGCAAACGCGTAGCTCAGGCCCGTGTCCAATCCGCCGTATTGCTCGTTCGTGAACTGGTACTCATCACAAATCCGCTTGGCGAGCACCGAGATCGTCAGCCGATCCATGTAGAGCAGCATGGTCGCGCACAAGAGCAGGCCGCACACGCCGTAGCGCCAGGTTGTCGAGCGTTCGGCGGCCATCATCCCTCCCACGATTTGCCGTCCCAGGCGAGCACGCGTTCCAGAAACTTGACGACGTCGGCGGTGAAGACGCGAAAGATCGTCTCGCCCTTCTCGGCGGTCGCGAGAGCTGGATGGCCGATGTGTCCGGGCTCCGTACGGTCCTTCGTGATCCAGGCTCGGCTTGCGGGTTCGAAGGCGTTGCCGAACGGGACCTCGGCAATCTTGGTGAGATCGCCGGCGACGAGGTGGGGGGCGATGCGCAGCATCATCGAGGTTTCATATTCGCAGGCATGACCGACGCGCTGCTGCTTGAGGTTGGGATCGACCTCGTGGGGCTTGCCGCCGAGGGTCCAGTAGGTGGTGCTGAGGAGGAGCAGATCATTGCGTGCCCGTACTTTCTGCCGCAGCTCGAACAGGGCTTGCTGGGCGGGAACGATGTTGCCGCCGTGCCCGTTGACGAAGACGATGCGTTTGAAGCCATGCGTGATCATGTTCTCGGCCAGGTCGATCAGCATGTCCATGTAGACGCGCGGCGATGCGGTCATGGTGCCGGGAAAGTCGAGATGGTGATGCGAGTTGCCGAGCCACATGAGCGGCGTGAACAGGACGCGCTCCTTGAGCGGCGTCTCCTTCACGCGGCGGATCACCTCGCCGAGCAGCATGCTGTCGGTGAAGACGGGCATATGCCGGCCGTGCTGCTCGAGGGCGGCGATCGGGATGACGACGGGCGTATCTTTCGACAGGGCGGCGACGCGCGGCCAGGTCATTTCCTGCAGGTCCATCGGGGTCTCCTGGTTTCCTTCTTCGTTTAGCGCCCGCGTGGCGCCGCGCGGGCGCTAAACAAATACATACAATAAAACCATCGCAACTCTGTCCCATCGTATATCGCCATGCTCAATCGACCGCACCATACCATTGGCGCCAACGACGTCCACGTCTGGCATCTGCTTGCCGACGACGTGACGGACCACGGCGCGCTGCTTGCCATCTACGCCCTGCTCACCACCGACGAGCAGGACCGCATGGCCCGGCTCAAGCACGAGCACGATCGCAATCTGTTCCTGCTGTCGCGCGGGCTCATGCGGTCCGTGCTGGCGAGCTATCTGGGCTGCCGGCCGCGCGACGTGCAATTCGCCGCCAACAACTTCGGCAAGCCGATCTTGCAAAATGCGCCGGCGCTGCAGTTCAACCTCACACACAGTCGCGGGGCGGCGGCGCTGGCAGTCGGCGGCAGTCGCGAGGTCGGCGTCGACATCGAACGCCGCGAACGCCAGGTCGAGTATCTCGCCCTTGCCCAGCGGTTCTTCACGGCCGCCGAGGCGCAGCACCTGCTCAATATCGGCGAGGAGAAACGCAGCGACGCCTTCTTCGCCATCTGGACCTTGAAGGAAGCCTTCGTCAAGGCGATCGGCCGAGGCATCTCGTTCCCGCTCGACGCCTTCTGCTTCGATCTCGACGTGACTCGTCTCGTCCGCTTTCGGCCGCTCGCGGATTTCGTGTCATGCGACTGGCACTTCCATCAGTTCGATCTGGGCGATCGTCATTGTGGAGCGCTGGCGGTGCAGAGTCCGGGTGCGAACAAGGTGGACGTAACGATGCGCGATTGGCGGACGACGTTTTTCGCAAGTCCATCACAAAATCATGAATCACAAAATCATTTGACCCCATGATTTTGTGATTCATGATTTTGTGATAACTCCCTCAGCGCCAGTCGAAGATGCGGAAGATCCCTTCATGCCGCTTGATCCGCGCGGGCAACGCCAGCAGCCGATCGCGGAACACGCTCAATAGCAGCCCCGTGCCGAACAGCAACGCCCCGCCGATCGTCAGGTAGATGCCGATGATGTGCGTCTCCTTCAGGAACCGGTGCATGTAGATGAACACCATCAATATGTACAGCAGCATGAACCCGGCCCCGACAATCGTCGTCGCCCGGATTCGGCACAAGACGCCGCTGCCGAACATCAGCACACACGCGGCGACCAATCCCAGCTCATTGATCGGCGACACCGTGAAGCCGAAGCGATGAATCGTGGACGCCAAAAACAGCGGAAACGCCAGGGCCAGGCTGCCGAACAGGAACGCCATGCTGACCAGGTCGCTCGACCGCTCGGTCTCGCGGTACCAGCCGACGAACGCGAAGCCGAGCATGACGATGCCGGCGATGATGCTGAAGATTTCGAGCCGCTCCCACGGGGAAAGAGTGCTGAGTCTGTGAATCATGAGCAGCAAGAGGACGCCGTTGACGATGCTCATCACCACGTGAACGCGGCGCCAGACCTGATGCTGCACGAGCCAGGCGGAGAGCACGCTGACAATCGTCAGGAAGACGAGCAAGGCGAGCGCGAACTTGATCGGCCCTTCCCACTTGCCGTCGGCATCCAGGCCCGCCAGTACCTCATTTCGCGCCAGCAGTCGGCTCAACGACAGCAGAGCGCCTGCCGCGAAGCCGAGCGTCGTCAGGGCGTTGGCCGATTGGAACGTCGTCTTTTCCAGGCCCGGCATTTCCATCTTTTCCAGAACGCCGAAGCGATAGAGCACGAGCAGGACAAAACCCGGCAACGCAAAGGCAATGGCGTAGGTTTCATCCGGCGTGTTGGGGAAGTAGCGCAGGAACTGCCAGATCGCGCCACACAGCATCGCCGTGGCCAGATAGATCGTCCACTCGGTGCGCCGCAAGAACGCCGCGACGCCGTAGAAGATCGCCGCTTCCAGACAGAACAAGGCGAGGAATAGGTTGTGGTCCTTGCCCTGCGGCGGTTGCACCTCGTTGACTTGCGGATTGACGCCGAGCGCCACCCAGATGCTGAAAAAAATGATGATCGCCACCGCGCCGTG
This sequence comes from Planctomycetota bacterium, assembly GCA_016200155.1. Lineage (GTDB taxonomy): Bacteria > Planctomycetota > Planctomycetia > Gemmatales > Gemmataceae > SIAQ01. The sequence goes on from JACQFG010000245.1 coordinate 7,696, forward strand.
CGCCGCCCAGATCAACGGCTTCTCCGGCGTGTGCCCGCGGTAGAGATACGACGCGATCAGATACAGGATCGGCACGATCATGACGAGCGGGGCCTGATGTTCCCACGCCTTGACGTTGATCATCCACGCCAGCGCGGCCGCGAACAGCAGGGTCGCCACCGCCGTCAAGAAGAAGTACAGGATCGACACCTCGCGGAACTTGTGCCGATAGAGATACGCCCCCGCCCGGCAGCACAGCGCCGTCACCGCCATCGCCGCGACATGGGCCCAGGTGATCTCGAACGGCACGAAATGGTGCAGCACGTTGTTGGTCGCCCGGAAGTGCAGCAGCGTGCCGAACGCGACCGGAATCACGCTCAAGAGGATGCCCAGCGGCGACACATAGCGCAGGAACTCGTGCTTCGATTGCATCACGACCTGGAAGACGTTGATCGCCAGAGCTGTCAACGCCAGCGTGATGATGACGACGCCTTCAATCTTCGCAATGTCGAGCAGGACGAGGATGTGAATCTCTGCCCACAGGATCGTGATGGCCGCGAAGTAGAGATAGACGCCGATCTTGCGCACGACGAGGTCGGAATAGATGTAGGCGTACGTCCCTGCCAGGACGAGGCCGAGCGTCCAGGGCAGATAATCGTAATTGACGACGTCGAAGGGTTTGAAGTCGGGCTGCCCCTGGAGGATCAGTTGATGGAACCAGCCGATGATCTGCGCGAAAAGCAACAGGAGCAGGCCGCCGGCGAAGAGCACGACGGAGCACCAGTAGAACGCCATGCCGAAGTTGCGGCGCGAGAACGGACTGTCGATCTCGGGAAACGCTCGCTCCGCATGCAGGCAGATCAGGCCCAGGACGATGAAGAACGTCACCGGCGCGATGATCTCGCCGAAGCGGTTCAGTTGAGCCAGCAACAGTAGGCCGGTGAGCGTGATGCCCGCAACCAGCACATAGACGAACAGCGAGTCCTTCAGCAGCAGTGCCGAAACCGTATAGACGACACAGCAGAACAGGGCGGCGACCCAGAGATGATGTTCCAGCGTGATCACGTCATGCGTGTGATAAAACCACAGATTGAGCGGCATGAGCAAGCACGCCAGCAGCGTCAGCGCCCGGCCAGCGTTGTGATGCTGCGTGGCGAGGATGAACGCAAAACCGCCGCCGAGGATGGCCGCGTTCCCTAGGCCGAGCGCGACGGCGACGAAGCCGGGGTTCGCGAATAGCCCCAGGCTCGCCAGCCAGATGACCAGGCCGAGCACGATGAGCGCCCCGCCCGCGGCGAGCAGCCACTGGATGCTCTGCGGATCGACGAGGATCTCGATGAGCGAGCGGCGCGGGCCTTCCTCCTCGAAGACATCATCCTCCTGCCGGCGGCGATGACGCGGCGCCGGCGCCGGGGCATCGACCGGCAAAACGAACGGGGCCCGGTCGCGCTCCAGCTTTCGTTTCAAGGCGTCGATCCGCTCGCCCACTTCCGCGCCGAGTTCATGTGCTTGCCGCAAGTTGAGCCAGCCCGAATCTTCATGGGCCAGCAGTTCGGCGTTCAGGAATTGCAGGTAGCGCAGCGAGCGCACGCCGGGGTCGGTCACGGGAGCGCCGCACTCATGGCAATGCGACGAGTTCGCGGCGAGGTATTGCTGGCAACTCCAGCATTCATCGCGGCGCGGAAACGTCGGATCCGGCTGAAAGACCTGCTTCGCGCTCGATGCCGCCAGCATCGCCTGCTTGCGTTTTTCGTAGCGGTCGCCGAACTCCTGAAGCTGGCGATCGGTGAGCTGGCCGGCCTTGTGCCAGTCGGTGAGGCGGCGCTGCACGAAGTCGATCGCTTCGATCTCGTCGCTCCAGTCCTCCGGCGCCAGGCAGCGCGGACACGTCCCATTGGGGTCCAGCGTCGTCTGACAGGCAGAGCAAGTTTGCAGCATTGGCGGGGCAGCAGGCATGGCGATACCTCGGTGACAGAGTTGGCGGAACGCGCCCCGATTCTAAGACAGCCGAGTCGCGAAATCGAACAGAATATCGAAAAATATCGGCGAATGATCAAACCACGGATTTCACGGATAACACGGATAAGATAAAAGCAGATTCTTTGATATCCGTGTGATCCGTGTAATCCGTGGTTTATTACTGCGATGACAGCATCCTCACAGTCTGGCGCGTCCTCGGCGTTTCACACGTCGCCGAGCTTGCTGCTGCGCGTGCAGGCCGACGATCAGGCTGCGTGGACCAGGCTTGTCGATCTGTACGCGCCGCTGGTCTATCACTGGTGCCGGCGTGCCCAGCTTGGCCCGGATGACACGGCCGATGTCTTTCAGGAAACGTTCCGCGCCCTTGCCTTGCACATTCATGATTTTCGCCGCGATCGGCCCGGCGACACCTTTCGCGGCTGGCTGCGGACCATCACGCAGAACAAGATTCGCGATCACTTTCGTCGACGCCAAAACGAACCGCTGGCAGCCGGCGGCACCGATGCCAACGTCCGCATCCACGCCCAGCCCGATCCCGTCTCTGTGGACGACGATGATTCGGAACAGCAAATCGTCAACCAGGTGCTGCACCGTACCCTGGAGACCGTCCGCGGCGACTTTGAGGAGCGCACCTGGCAAGCGTTCTGGCAGGTGCAAATCGACGGCAAATCGACCGGCGATGTCGGGGCGGCCTTGGGAATGACGTCGGCCGCGGTGCGCAAGGCAAAACTGCGTGTGCTGGCCCGGCTGCGTCAGGAACTTGGGGAACTGCTCGATTGATGCCGCTTGCGAGGTAGCCTCTGCTACGCCGCAAGCGGCAAATTGCATTTTCTTGGGACGCGCCGGCGTTATGATAGATGGAGAACCGCGACACCGGGGCCGATGCCATGAACGCCACTTGCTGCCCGAATCACGACACGCTCGAAGCCTACCTGTTGGGCAAGGTCGATGACGATTCGATCGACGCCCACCTGGACGAGTGCTCCGATTGCCAGGGCGTCCTCGACGAGATGGACGCCGCCGTCAATCTGCCGTTCGCCGGGCTGCGCAAAGTTGCCACCGCGAGCCCCGACTGGCAGCAGCCCGCCTTCCAGCACCTCGTTGCCGACGCGAAGAACCTCGTCACCGTGCCGTTCCATGGCAAGACGCTCGAGAACCAGGTGTTCGGCAACTACCTGCTGCTCAACCTCATCGGCTCCGGCGGATTCGGCCAGGTTTACAAGGCGATCCATCGGCAGTTGAAGAAGACGGTCGTCGTGAAGCTGCTGGGCCCGGCGCACGCGCAATCGCCGGAGAGCCGGGGCAGATTCCTGCGCGAGATGGAAGCCGTTGGCCGGCTGGCGTCGCCGCACATCGTGGCCGCCCATGACGCCGGCGAGATCGACGGTCAGCTCTTCCTCGTGATGGAACATGTCGAAGGCAAGGACCTCAGCCGGCTGGTGAAAGATCATGGCCCCTTGCCGATCGATCAGGCCCTCGATTGCGTCCTTCAGGCGGCACGCGGACTTCAGCACGCTCACGAGGCAGGAATCATCCATCGCGATGTCAAGCCGAGCAACCTGCTGCTCGACGAGCGCGGCACGGTCAAGGTGCTCGACCTCGGCCTGGCGCGGTTCCTTTGTCAACCGGAGATTTCCGCATCGGTCGCGGGCACGGTCGCATTTATGGCGCCCGAGTTGTTCGAGCCGGGCCGGCTCGCCGATGAACGCTCCGACATTTACAGCCTGGGCTGCACGCTCTACGTGCTGCTGACGGGCCGGGTTCCTTTCGAGACGCGCGGTCCGCAAGGGAAGCTCGAATGCCCGAGCGCGGTGGAGGCATTGTTCCGCCGCATGGTCGCTCACGACCCGCATGATCGGCCCGCTTCGATGAACGCCGTGATCGCTGAGCTGCAGCGTCTGATGAAACCGGCGCGCCGGCGGCATCCGTTCGGCTGGCGCAGCGTGATCGCCGCCGGGGTCGTGATCGCGGCGTCCGCCCTGGTCGCGCTCGCTTTCTGGCCGCCGCCGCCGGACCGCAAGGCAGGCGATACTCCCAAAACACCGGAGGAAGCACGAGCGCCGGCCCATGTCGCCAAGATTGTCACCATGTCGCCCAACGGCGCGGGGCCCAAGATCGAGATGGCCAGCATCCCCGCCGGCGATTTCTTCATGGGCGGCTCCGATTCCGACTTGAATGCTCTGCCCGCCGAAAAGCCGCGCCAGAAGGTCAAGATCAACCGTCCGTTCTTCCTCGGTACGACCGAGGTCACGCAGGCGCTCTACGAGGAGATCGTCGGCGTCAATCCCAGCGCCTTCAGCGCGAAAGGTTCCAACAAGGCGCGCGTCAAGGACATCGATACGGCCAAGCATCCCGTCGAATCGGTGAGCTGGCTCGATGCCGTTTG
>JACQFG010000246.1 GCA_016200155.1 Planctomycetota bacterium
CGGTCGGCTTCTTCCAGTAAGCGAAACCTTCCATGTAGGGCTCCGTCCGTTCGACCTCCGGCATGGCGAGATACGAGCGCCACGCCTCGGGAATCGGAATGCCGAGATCGACGCTCGGCACGTCGGGATGGCCCACCCAGATGTCCGCCCCCGACATGTCGATCGGGATCGACGTGATCGAGAACAACCCCATGAGCAGCCCGCACTGCAGCGCGATCAGCAAGCAGCTGAATGACACCGCGAGCACGGCCGGCAGGTAGCGCTGGCGTTCGTACCACAACGTTGAAAGTGCATAGGACATTCGGTTTCCTCCCGTCGAAACGTAAACGGCACTCACCATTCCACGCGGTACAGCATCCAGTACACCGCCACGCCCGTCACCGACACATAAAGCCAGATCGGCAGCGTCCAGCGCGCCAGCTTGACGTGGGCGGCCAGCGCGTTGCGCAACCCTTGCACCGTGATGGTAATCGCCATGGGCGCAACCACGATCGCCAGAATCGTGTGCGACAGCAGGATCGTGAAATAGACGTAGCGGATCGCTCCCTCGCCGCGAAAACGCGTCGGCTCCATCTCCATCACGACAAAGTGAAAGAACAGATAACTCGCCAGGAACACCATCGACACGGCCAGGGCCAGCAGCATCGCAATCTTGTGCAGCGTTTCATACCGCAGTCGTATCGCGATCCAGCCGAGCAGCAGCAGAATCGTGCACGTCGAATTGAGCAGCGCATTGAAGCGCGGCAAATCGGCGCCGGCGACCGGGATGCGCTCCTCCAGCCGGCGGCGCGTGCGTAAACGGTCGATCTCCTCCTTGAGAGTGTCGGCGGCGCCTTCCGGCGCACCGTCGGCGTAGCCCACCATGAATCCCTTGGCGTCGACCAGCCAGATATCGGTCCGGTGCAGGACCATGTCGCCGGCCGTCGGCTCGGGATTGGCTGCGACCAGCGTGTGAAAGCTGTCGCGGACGACCGAATACACCTTCGCCTTGGGCCCCGTCAGCATCAGCCATTGCCTGGCGTCGGCCTCGCAGTATGCCGAATAATCCTGAAGCGTTTCGATCTTCTCGGTCCACAGGTCGATGCTCAGCAAGCCGACATCGTTCTTGCCGCGGTAGATTTCCTGCAGGCGCTTCATGGCCGGGGCGGTCTTGATGCAGCGATTGCAGCCGGGATAGAAGAATTGCACGATCCAGACCTTGCCTGCCAGGTCGAGGTCGCGAACCCGTTCGCCGCTGCGTTCGCCGAGGTTGAATTCGCCGACGCGCAGCGGACTGTCGAGCCTGGTGTACGGACTCTCCTGGGGCTTTTTATCTTGCGCAGCGACCGGCAGCGCGAAGGCAAGTAACAACAACGTTGCGATGATGCGCGACATGGTCATTCCTTGGCGATCGTCGGCACGGCACTCTCGGGGTAGGCGTGCCAGGCGAGCGTCTGGTCGATCGACAGGATGATGACCATCATGACCGTCACCACGCATACCGGCAGGATGATGCAATAGAGCTTGCCCCAGTCGAACTTCAGGTGCATGAAGATCGCCGCCACCAGCGACGCCTTGATGATCGCGACGATCATGATCAGGCTCGCCGAGGTCATGCCGTGGCCCAGCGCCAGGTTGAAGACGAAGGACAGGGCCGTGCAGACGCACAGGGCGCAGAAGACATACATGTAGGTCTGAAAGCTGGGGCCGGCGTGGCCATCGTCGTGGTGGTCGGACATCGAATTACTCCTTGTATTCGTTTAGCGCCCGCGTGGCGCCATGCGGGCGCTAAACGAATACGGAATGTATCATACCAGGTACAACAGCGGGAACAGGAAGATCCAGATGATATCGACGAAGTGCCAGTACAATCCGATCAGTTCGATCGATAGCTCGCTTTGCGGCCCGAATTTCCCGAAGGCCGCCGCGAACAGATAGATGCCGAAGACGACCAGGCCGCCCAGCACGTGGATGGCGTGGAAGCCGGTCATCGCGAAGTAGCACGACGCCCACAGGTTGCCGTAGGGAATCGAGTACGACAGGTGGGCGCCGGGATCGACTTCGAGGATGCCCTTGATCGGCGTGGCGTTCGCCGCCTTGCTTTTTTCGGGCAGATCGCAATGGTTCTTGCTCACATCGGTCATGACCTTGGTGCCGCGGATGCGTTCGTTGATTTCTTTCGGCGTGGCCTTGCCCGCCTCGATGTCTTCGAGCAGCTTCTTGCACAGTGCCTTGGCGTCGTCGTTGACGCCGCCTTCTTTGTCGATGTGCTTGAGCTGCGCGGTGACGTGGCGGAGGTACTTGTAATTCTGGGGCGAGCCGTCGTTCTTCAGTTCGAACACCCGGCCCGGCAGGATCTGGTGGTCGATCTTCGCCTTGTACTCGAACGCCTTGACGACGAGGAAGACGCAGCCCAGCGCCAGCGTGATGCCCAGGTACATCGTGGCCTTCTTGAGCAGCGTCTTGCGGGCGCTTTCGTCGCCGGCCTTGCGTGCTTCGTGCAGGCACCAATGGCAAAGGACGACCGTCAAGCTGGAGCAGATCAGCACGAACGTGTTGAACGCCCCGATCCATTCGATCAGGTGTACGTCATGCGGACTGGGCCACGGGGTCGCCTTGGTCGGCTGGCCGTTGCGCAGCAGCATGTAGGTGCCGATGAGGGCCGTGAAGAAGGTGATTTCCGTGACCAGGAAGATCCACAGCGCGAGCTTGCCGTTGGGCAAAGGCAAGCCCATGTGAACCTGCGAGTTATCTGCAACATCGTGTGCCATGTCGTTCATCCCGTTTACGTTTAGCGCTCGCGCGTTCTCTGCGGGTGCTAAACGAGGAAAACTCGAATCACCCGTTCCATCAACAGCAGCGCCAGCACGGCCGGCAAATAAATCAAGGACGCGTGCAGCACCTTGCGGGCCTGGGCGTTGGTCGGTGCGAGCACGAAGAACCAGACGGAGCGCAGGAAGAACACGCCGATCCCAAGGGCGCCGAAGCCGTACATCATGCTCGCGCCGCCGAAGAGGACGGGCAGCAAGCTGATCGGAATCAGGGCGAGCGTGTACAGCATCATCTGCCGGGCGGTGGCCGAGCCGTCGCCGTCGATGACCGGCAGCATCTGCAGGCCGGCGCGGGCGTAGTCCTCGCGGTGCATCCACGCGATGGCCAGGAAGTGCGGGACCTGCCAGATGAACACGATCAGGAACAGCACGAGCGCCGGCGTGTCGAGCGTCCCGGTCATCGCCGTCCAGCCGATCACCGGCGGCAGGGCGCCGGGCACCGCGCCAACGAGGGTGTTCAGCGTCGTCTTGCGCTTGAGCGGCGTGTAGATGAAGACGTAGCTCAGAAACGTCGCCGCCGTGATGCCGACCGACAGCGGGTGCGTCATCACGATCGCCATGTACGCGAGGCCGCCGAGCACCAGCGCGTAGCCGAAGATCAGCACCTCCGCCGACGTCAAGCGCCCCGCAGGCAGCGGCCGATTCTCCGTGCGGCGCATCTGGGCATCGCTGCGGCGTTCCATCCATTGGTTGAGCGCACTCGCCCCCGATGCGACCAGCGCCGTGCCGATCAGGGCGTGCAGCAGTTGCACAAGATCGAGCGCCGCCGGTGCGGTCAGGAGGGCGCCGATCGCGACGGTGAACAGCACCATCAAGCCGATGCGCGGCTTCGTCAGCTCCAGAAAATCGAGCCAGCGTGCACGGACGGGCGAGCCGGGAGCGTCAGCGACCGGAGCAGGAGGAGCGTAAGCGACCGGAGTGTCGATCAGCACCGTTTTCATCGCGCCACCTCCAGCTCACGGATGGCGGCGGAGACGGGTTCGCTTGCCAGCGCCGGCTTGCGATGCGCGATCAGCACGATCGACACGGTCGTCGAAAAGATCAGCGTCCCGACCAGGTAGTGCACGGTGCGAACCCATTCGGCGTGCAGCGGCAGCGGCGCGACTTGCGGCAGATTCGCTTGCTCGTAGTAGAAGCGCGCCAGCCACGATTCGGCGCCGAGCAGCAATTGCAGGGCCAACAGCGCGATCAGGTGGATGGACTGTCCCCGGAATCGCTGGGCCGATTCGCTTTCGCGGATGAGCTTGAGCAGCCAGACGACGGCGCCGACGACGACGAACGCGCCGAGCAAATGTCCGCGCGGGCCGAGCAGGTCTTCGGTGTGCCGAACGAGCCCGCCGAGCACCAGTTGGCCAAAGACGAGCAGTGCCGTGACGATCGACCAGCGCTGGACGGCGGGCGACGGCGGTTCGCTGCGATCGGTCAGCCAGCGGCGCGACGTGAACAGCGCGATGCTGACGAGGACGGCGAACACGATCTGGGCGAAGATGCCGTGCGCCAGCTTGTACGTGTGCGGATAGACGGCGTTGAGATTGACGCGGAGGATGCCGAGCAAGCCCTGGGCGCAGATCAGGGCGAGCGCGCCGACGGCGAACCAGCCGAGCCAGGCCCGGCGATCCCAGAAGAAGCAACCGATGGCGAGGGCGATGCCGCACATGCCGACAAGGAATCCGAAGGTGCGATGGCCGTATTCGAGGCGCCAGTCGAGGCCGCTGTTGGCGAGCAGGCCGTCGATGATCTCCCAGGGGGGCCGAAATCCTTGCGGATCGACCATGCCGACTCCGTGGCTGGTGACGCCGGCGCCCAGGAACAGGAGCGGCAGCGTGAACAGCACGGTCAGCACGGCCAAGGCGTGCAGCCAGCGCGGGGCAGCGGAAGTAGGGGATGAGTCGGTCATGGTGTCTGTTTACGTTTAGCGCTCGCGCGGCGCCGCGCGAGCGCTAAACGGCAAGCGAGATTCAATGCGCCGCCGGCGCGACGCCCTCGGCTTTTTCGGTTTGCAGGTAATTATCTTTGGTCGCGGTAAATTCGCCGTACACATACGGGCCGTGATAGACGATCGGCGGCGTGTCGAAGTTGCCGTGGCCCGGGACCGGATCGCCCGTCGTCCATTCCAGCGTGTTCGAGTTCCACGGATTGCGCGTCGCCTTCGGACCCAGGAACAGGCTGTACAAGAAATTCGCCAGGAAGATCAACTGCACCGTCCCCAGGATCAATGCCGAGATGCTCATGAACTCGTTGAGCGGCAACATTCGGCCTTCGAGAACGCCGGCGGTGATATCGGGAATGCGCCGCCGCAACCCCGCGACGCCGACCATGTGCATCGGGAAGAAAACGCAATTGCCGAAGATGAACGTCAGGACAAAGTGGACCTTGCCGAGGTTGTCGTTCATCATGCGGCCAAACATTTTCGGGAACCAGTAGTAGATGCCGGCGAAGATGCCGAACAGGCTGCTGGTGAAGAGGACGTAGTGGATGTGGGCGACGATGAAGTAGGTGTCATGAATGTAGATATCGACGGGGGTGGCGGCCATGAAGATGCCGGAGAGCCCGCCGATGATGAACAGGGAGACGAAGCCGAGGGCGAAGAGGCAGGGCGTGGTGAACTGCAGGTTGCCGCGGAAGATGGTGCCGAGCCAGTTGAAGACTTTGATGGCGCTGGGCAGGGCGATCATGATGGTGGCGATCATGAAGCCGGTGCCCAGGCGCGGATCCATGCCCGACTGGAACATGTGATGGCCCCAGACGATGAAGCCCAGGCCCGCGATGCCGGCGATCGAGTAGATCATGGCGCGATAGCCGAAGAGCGGCCGGCGGCAGAAGGTCGCAAGGATATCGGAGACCATGCCCATCGCGGGCAGGATCATGATGTAAACGGCCGGATGCGAGTAGAACCAGAACAAATGCTGCCAGAGCAGCGGCTGTCCGCCGCCGGCGTCGACGGTGTAGTTGCCGACGACGAGGCCGTCGGGCATGAAGAAGGTGGTGCCGAGCGTCTTGTCGAGCAGTTGCAGGATGAGGGCGACGGTGAGGACGGGGAGGGCGAAGGCTTGCAAGATGGCGGTGATGAACATGGCCCAGATGGTCATGGGCATGCGATAGAGGGTCATGCCGGGGGTGCGCATGTTGATGATGGTGGTGATGTAGTTGACGGACCCCATCATGGAGCCGACGCCGACGCAGAGCAGGGAGCAGAGCCAAAGGATCTGCCCGGTGCCCGAGCCGGGGGCCGCGGGGGAGTTGACGCCTTCGCCGACATTCATGGGCAGCGTGGCGAGAGTCGGGTACGCCGTCCAGCCGGAGGAGGCCGCCCCGCCGTCCACGAAGAACGACATGGAGACGAGCACGAACCCGGGCCAGAGCACCCAGTACGACATCATGTTGAGCTTGGGAAACGCCATGTCGGGCGCCCCGATCATCAGCGGGATCGTGAAGTTGCCGAAGGCCCCGGTCAGGAACGGGATGATCACGAAGAAGATCATCACGGAGGCGTGCATCGTGAACAGCATGTTGTAGAACGATTCCGAGACGCGGCCGCCGTTGTCGGTGAAGTACGAACTCAGGATCGGAATCTCGGCGTGCGGCCAGGCGAGCTGGATGCGCACGAGCAGGGCGAGGATCCCACCCAGCCCGAGGAAGATGATGCTGGTGAACAGGAACTGGATGCCGATGATCTTGTGATCTTCGGAAAAGATATACTTGCGGATGAAGCTCAGCTCGTGATGAGCGTGGCCGTGTTCCGTTCCGTGCGATGCATGCGGGTCCATTTTGCGAAACCTCGAAGTATATAGCCCGCCATTCATGGCGGGTTGCGATCCCGCCATGAATGGC
>JACQFG010000247.1 GCA_016200155.1 Planctomycetota bacterium
CGTAGGACAGGCTGCCAGCCTGTCTGGACAGGCTGGCAGCCTGTCCTACGACATTCGGCAACTACCTGGCAATAAAAAAAGTACCGGGGACCCTTGCAATACCAAAGGTCCCCGGCACTCCTTGGCCGTCATGGATGGGCGCTACCGCTATCGTCGCGTGAAATCAACGACGATCGTTTGCCCCGGTGCGACGGTCACCGTCCGCTCCGCCATGGCTTCGGCGCCGCCCTGCATCCACGCTGCGCGGATGCGATAGGTGCCGCTGACCGTCAAGGCCGGCGTCGAGAACAGGCGGTCCGTGCCCTGCTGGGTGGTGAGACGATCGTCGAACCACACCCTGGCCTGCGGATCGGCCACGATCACGCGGATTTGCGCCCGGTCGTCAACGACCTGCACCGGCGCCGGCTCGACATACTGCACCGGCGGAGCGTAGTAATAGGAGGTACGCGGATAGCTGTAGTAGCTGTCGTACCAGTACGGCGAGTAGTAGCCCGAGCCGTAGTAGCCCGAGCGATAATAGCCGCCGCTGCCGACGCTAACGCCGCCCGGGCCGACGTAAACGCCGATCGAACCACGGCCACGCCCGCCACCGCCACCGCCACCGCCGCCGCCGCGTCGCTGGGCTTGCGCAACATCGGTCGTCAGCAGGACACATGCGAGGCTCAGGATCGCGGGCGCCAGGAAGAGTTTTCGCAACATGGTGATCCTCCATTTCGAAAAAGGGCGGAGCGATGTGTTGTTCCTTCCCCTACTCTCATTTTACCCCGGTCCATCTCGCATGTTCAACCCGTGTCGCCCCACGATGACGCAGAATCCCGAAATCTGGGAGAATCCCCCAAGGCACGTCTAGGAAGATCACGCGGGACGTCGAATTTTCGTGGTGCAGGCGGCTCGCGTGCACATGTCGCTCGTTACAGAAGCGACGTGCAGGCGAGCCGCCCGCACCACGAAAATTACTCTCAGATTTCAGAGCCGCTATAGCTCGCCCAGAGTGCGTCGATCGGATGGGCTATGATGAGGTTCGGCTTCTTCGCCCGCAGATAGCGCCGCAGCTGGATCAGACAGCCGACGTTGCCCGACAGGACGGCGTCGGCGTTCGTGTCGAGCACATTTTTCGCCTTGCGTTCGCCGAGTCGCTCGGCCATCTCCGGCTGCGTGAGGTTGTAGCTTCCCGCGGCGCCGCAGCAGATCTCGCTCTCGTTGAGGCTAACGAGTTTCAACTCCGGGATCATTTCGAGCAGTTGCCGCGGCTGCTTGCGGATTTGCTGGCCGTGGCAGAGATGACAGGCGTCATGGTAGGCCGCCGTCATGCTGAGCGGATGCGTCGGCTTGATCGGGCCGAGTTCGATCAGGAACTCGCTGATGTCCTTGACCTTTTTCGCGAACAGTGCCGCGCGCTCTTGTTCGGGAGTATTGTGGAACAGATGTCCGTAGTCTTTCAACATGGCCCCGCAGCCGGCTGCGTTGACGATGATCGCATCGACATCGCCGCCGTCGGGCAGAAACGTCTGGCAGTTTTGCCGGGCGAATTCTTTGGCGGGTTGATCGAGCGCGGCATGATAGTGCAACGCGCCGCAGCAGACCTGTTTGCGCGGAATCCACACCTCGCAGCCGTTCTTCTGCAGCACCAGCGCCGTCGCCAGGTTCGTCTGCGGAAAGAACGCGTCGGCCGCACAGCCGGTGAACAGCGCGACCCGCGCACGCCGCGGCCCCTCGGCCGGCAGCACCTCCGGCAGCGAGCCGTAATGCGCCTGCAGCGGCGGCAGCATCGCATGCGCCTGCCGCAACGACGGCGGCATCAGGTAGTACATGCCGAGCTTGCCCATCAGCCAGTCGATGCCGGTCCATTGTGCGAACCGCGCCGGCGCCAGCGCCAGCCGCATCCGCCCCGCGTACGGCGTCAGGTGATACAGCATGAACTTCTGCAGCCAGCTCAGGTTGTCCGGCTTCGTGCCGGTCTTCTGCATGTGAATGCGGAACGGCTCGATCAGCTTGCCGTACTGCACCCCCGACGGGCACGCCGATTCGCACGCCCGGCAATCGAGGCACAGATCGAGATGCTTCTGCACGGAGCTGTCGAGTTCGATGCGTCCGTCGGTCACCGCGCGCATCAGATAGATTCGGCCGCGCGGGCTGTCGTTTTCATCGCCGAGTTCGACGTAAGTCGGGCACGCGGAGGTGCACAGGCCGCAGTGAACGCAATCGAGGAAGAGCTCATAATCGATGCCGGCGTCATGCTTGGCGGCGATCGTCGGCAACGATGTTCGAGCGGGTTCCGCGGCGGAGGTGGTCATGATTTATTCAAGTTGCGCGTCAGAGCCTGAAGCGTAAGCGAAGGACAGCATGTCCTTCGCTTACGCTTCAGGCTCTGACGTGCTGTCATATCCCGTCGAGGAATCGCCCGGGATTGAAGATTCGCTTCGGATCAAACTGCTTCTTGACTTCGCGCATCAACGCCGCGGCTTCCGGCGCCGGCCCCCACACGTCCACGGTCGTCTTCCAGTCGCTGGGGCATTGCAGCACGACGACGCTTCCCTGCCCTTGCCTGGCGCGGTCGCGCCATAGGGTTAACATCGTGGCGGCGCGCTCCTTTGTCAAGCCGGCCGGCCAGCAGCCGAACACGATGCCGTTGCCCGCATGCGAGCGCACCTGAGGGCGGTCCGGCTCGCCATCGACCGCTTGACAGAAACCCGCCACGGCGCTGGCCAACAAGCTGGCCTTGAACACGACCGCTCCCGCCGCCCATGCTGCCGATTCGACCACGGCATGACACAACGCGTCGGCCGGGAAGTCGACCCGCGCTTCGAGCCGGCAGCGCGCACCGACTTCCTTGACGAATTGCTGCACCTGCCAGCTAACCGCATCGGCGTTGCCGTCATAACCGACGACGATCAACCAGGGCGCATCAAAAGCGCCGAGCTGGGCGTGCGCGAAAACCGCGTCTGCCGCGCCGCGATTGAGCAGCTCGATGCACGCCGGCCGCGTGCGCGATTCGTGCAGGCTCGCCAGCATCGCTTCGACATTGTCAGATGTGCAGGCGAGTCGGACGATGGCGCGCTGCTCGGTGATCGGCCGCAACTTCAGCGTGACCTGCGTGATGACGCCCAGGGTGCCGAGCGAGCCAACGAGCAGCTTGCACAGGTCATAGCCGGCGACGTTCTTGAC
>JACQFG010000248.1 GCA_016200155.1 Planctomycetota bacterium
CCGTCCGGCGAGAAAGTGATCGAGTAGACGACTCCCGGATTGAAGCGATGCAATTCACGGCCGCTCGCCACGTCCCACAGACGCAGAGTGCCATCGTAGCCGCCCGAAAGGATGCGGCGGCCGTCCGGCGAAATGGCCAGGCTCTCGACATTCTCGGTGTGTCCTTGAAACTGGCGTGTTTCCAGGGCAGTGTCAACGGCCCACATGCGGATGGTCTTGTCTTTGCTGGCGGTGAACACCTGGCGGCCATCGGGCGCGAACAGCGCCACGAGGATCGCGTCCGCGTGTCCCTCGAAGCGTTTGATCTCCTGCCCGGTTGTCATGTCCCAGAGCCGGGCCGTTTTGTCCCAGCTTCCCGACAAAACGCGGCGGCCATCTTGGGAAATGGCTGTGTGCCAGACGTAATCGGTGTGTCCCTGGAAACGTGGGATTTCTTGGCCCGTCGTCAGATCCCAAAGTCGCAGGTGGCCTTCCCTTCCCGATGGGGTGACTTTTCCGGAAGCCGAAACGGCCTGCTTGCCATCCGACGAAAAGGCAACTCTGCAGAATTCCTCGTCCTGTCCGAAGACACGCAGCCGCTCGCCGGTTTCCAGGTCCCACAGACAGATCGCGCCGTGGCCGGCGGAAAGGGCTCGGCGTTCGTCCCGGGAAAAAACGGCTTGATGGATGCCGCCGGGCGCCTTGAAGGTGCGTAGCTCTGTGCCGCGCGCCAAATCCCACAAACGCACGGTGCCAGCCGACCCCGCCGAAAGGGCCCGCTTGCCATCCGACGTGAAGGCGACGCTGCGGGCGTGCTGTTTGTGTCCGACGAAACGGCGAATTTCGCCGGCGAAGTCCAGTACTTCGCGGACTGCCGCCGACCCTGTCCCGCCGCGCGGCAGGCGGACCTTGGTTTCGGTGAGCCGCAAATCGGCACGCCCATCGCTCAGTGCCAGGTCATAGTCGCCCGCATCCAGGTCAATGCTCTGCTGGTCCCCCAAATCGACGACGCGCACTTCTTTTTGCCCTTGCCGGATGATCACTTTGACGTGCGGGTCGTCGGTGGCAAATTCGAGTCGAGCCCGGCCCATCGCAACGCGGTAAGCGAACGGGCCGTACCAGTAGCTTCCCAGGACCAGAATGACTGCCAGCACTAGCGCGACGATCAGCCAGCGACGCCGGCGTGGCGCCGACGTGGAAACCGAGCGCCCCTCGCTCATGCCTGGCGGCGCCGTCCCCGGTTGATGCAAATGCGCCAGGTGCTGCTTGAGCAATTGGGCCACTTCCGCCGCCGTCTGAAATCGGTTCGCGGGGTCTTTGGCATGCAGCCGGTCAATGAGGGCGATGAGCCAAGCGGGGATTTGTGGGTTGATGTCTGCGATGGGACGCGGCCGATCGTCGCAGACGCGTTTGAGGACGGCCAAGGAACCGCTGGCGTGGAACGGGACGACGCCGGTGCACATCGCGTAGAGCACGCTGCCGAGACTGAACAGATCGGTACGGTGATCGACGCGTTCGCCGCGGCCCTGCTCGGGCGACATGTAGTGAGGCGTGCCGGCCACCACGCCGCTTTGCGTCAGGCTGGCGTCGGCCGACGCACGCGCCAAACCGAAGTCGGTGATCTTGACGCGCTCCACGCCATTTTCCAGCAGGATGTTGGCCGGCTTGATGTCGCGATGAATCAAGCCCTGGGCATGAGCCGCCGCCAGCCCGGCCGCCGTCTGGGCGCCGATGCGCAGGATCTCTTCGACCTTCAAGGGTCCGTCCCGCTGGATGCGCGCTTGCAGCGAGATGCCCGCGATGTACTCCATGACCAGATAAGGAATCCCTTTCTCCTCCTCGACCGCATGGATGCCCACCACATGCTCGTCGCGGACGGCGGCGGCAGCTTGAGCCTCGCGGATGAATCGCTTGCGCGCCGTCGCGCTCGTTGCCAGCAGCGGCGCTAGCACTTTGACTGCAACCACGCGCTGCAACGTCTGATCGATCGCCTTGAGCACGATGCCCATCCCGCCGCGACCGATAATTTCGAGGACCTCGTAGTGGCCGAGACGACCGATCGGGCCTTCTTTTTGGGTCGGTTTCAGGAAATCGAGCGGCATCGGCGCGTCGCCCGCATCCATTGCCGCAGCATCGTTCACGTCGAAAACGCGCGGCGGGATGAGTTCATCATTCAGTACCGGGGAATGATGCAAATGCCGCGCAGCGACGGCCCATCCCTCGACGTCGGTCACCAGTTGTTCGATCTTGTCTTGACAGTGCTCACAGCCCTCCAGATGCTCGGTCACGTCGGCCTGCTGATCCGAAGGCAGGTCGCCGTTCACAAGGGCTTGCAAGCTAGCCAGGTCGGGACAAGCGGCAGCGCCGACCTCGGCAGGCTTATCTTGGGGTGGAACTCTCATGGTGCCTCCAGCGCCTGGATCAATTTGCGAATTTGCGCCATGACGCGGCTCTTGGCGAGGCGGACACCGGCTACCGTCATGCCGAGTTCCTCGGCGACGGCCCGGTTCGGTTTGCCTGCCACCGCCGTTTGGCAGAATGCCTGCCAGGTGCGCTCCTCGACCCTTTGGCGGACCTTGTCGCTGGCCCAAGCGAACAGACGCTGCTCATGGGAGCGGTCCCATTCCTCGGTTTCCGCGGGCGCCGGCTGCTCGTGCAGCAGATTGAGCATACCGGTGTCGCCGCTGCCCTGTGGGTGTCTCCGCTGGGCCGCAATGAAATTGAGAAACTTGCGGTGAAACACGGTGAACAGCCAGCCGCGGAAGGCGCCCCGCTTCGGGTCGTACTCCAGGTCGCGCACCGCACGCGCCACCACCGCAAGCACCTCTTGCGTCAGATCGGCGGCGTCATGCGTTTGCAGCCCGCGCCTTCGGGCGAAGCCAAAAATCAAGGGCGCATAAATCTCGGCAAACTGCGACCACGCCTGGTTGTCCCCCGCATCGCGAATGCGCAGCAGCAAGCTTGGCCGAGTCGGCGCCGCGTCTAGGGATCCATGATCCATCTCAAGTATCTACCAGGCAACTTGAAAAACGCATCACGTTGTCCACAAGATTTTTGCAGAAATGGCAAATGGGGGCAAGAACGAATCGAGTATTCTTCCCACTGGTTCCACGACTTCGTCAACAGCATCCGGCAGGTCGTGATTCTTGACCTACGTTCCCGCTCCTGACTGCGCGCCCTGGTGTTCGGCGACCAAGCGTTTGCCCGCCGCGAAGAGCAAGGAGTGACTTCGTATGAGAACGAGGAAAAGAGAAGCGAGCATGCCTCCTCCTCCCGCACCCTACTTCCGCGGCAGCGCCGATTTCATGAACTCGCCCATATGATCGATCGCCGCGCGCGCTTCCGGCAGCAGCGGTTCGTGCGACTGGAACACGTGGAACATGCCGGGCCAGACTTCGAGCTTCACCGCGATGCCGTCGGCACGAGCCTTCTTGGCGACGCGGATGCTGTCGTCGCGGAGCATCTCGTGTTCGCCGACTTGAATCAGGAGCGGCGGCAGGCCACGGTAGTCGCCGAAAACGGGGGAGGCCAGCGGATTGCGCGGATCGGTCTTGTCCAGGTAATGGTCGCGGAATACGGGCATGGTTTTTGCGCTGATGATCGGATCGGGGACCGTCTTGAGGGAATCGCTCACCAACGTAAAATCGGTGCACGGCGAGATGGGGATTCCTCCGGCCGGCGTCGTCAGTTTGCGGTCGCGCAGCGCCAGCAGCGTCGCCAGGGTCAGGTTGCCGCCGGCCGAATCGCCGGCAACGAAAGTGGCGCGGGCAGCCTTGGGGCCGGCCGGGCCGTTCGCGACCATCCATTGGTGGGCGTCGACGCAATCGTCGAGCCCGGCGGGGAAGCGGTTCTCCGGCGCCAGCCGATAGTCCGGCAGGAGGACGGCGCACTTCGCTGCTGCCGAGATGTGCGCCGCCTGGGCGAGATAGTATCCGCCCGATCCCGCGACAAACCCGCCGCCGTGCAGATACAGCAGCCGAAGGTCGGGGTCCGCGCCAGGCGCCACGACCCATTCACAGGGAATGTCGCCCACTTTCACCTTGATGAGCTTGACGTCCTTGATGGTGGGCTCGCGCCGCGATCCCATGCCAGCCCGCAGCGCTGCCAGATTGAAGTCGTTGGCGCCGAACGGGGTTCGTTTGCGCAGTTTTTGCAGGTAGGCTTTGCCCTCGGGCGAGACCTCACGCTTCAACAACTCGGGCGCCGCCGGTTGGCCTACGTCGGCCCAACCAAGAGGGATGCCAGGAGCAACCAGAAGCACTGCGATGATGAAGTTGCGACGCATATCACGTTTCCTCCCGCATGATGTTGAAAGATAAGGACAGCTACTTCGCTTCGATTGGCCCCAGAAGGCGACTGGCACCGCTCCTGGGGGAGCAGCCGCGCCCCAGTGGAATGCGATCAGCAGACGGGTTTGCTTCTCGCCGGCGCCGGCGGGTTATCGGGGGGCGAGAGGCAGCTCAATGTAGGTGCTCTCCTTGGCGGAATGGTAGATCCGCTGCGTCGCCTTGCGATAATCGCCCGCTTTGGCCCAGAAGATATTGGGGACAAATGTCTGCGGATTGCGGTCGTAGAGCGGGAACCAGCTCGACTGGATCTGCACCATGATCCGGTGGCCCGGCAGAAATACGTGGTTGGCCGTCGGCAGTGCGAAGCGGTAGCGCAGCGGCGTGTCGGGCGTGAGCGCCTTGGCCTTCGCGAAGCTCTCGCGGTATCGGCCGCGGAAAATGTCGGCGGCGATCATGAGCTGATAGCCGCCCATCACTGCATCGCCGGCGACTTCATCAGGATAGACGTCGATCAACTTGACCACCCAATCGGAATCGGTGCCGCTCGTGGAAGCGACAAGGTTGGCGATCGGTTCGCCCGAGATCTTCATCGGCTCCTTCAAGACGTCGGAGGTGAACGTCACCACGTCGGTGCGTCCCGAGGCGTCACGCTGGTCCTCGACGAGCCAGCGCGGCCAGACGTTGCCTTCTTCGTAGCCCATGGCTGTAATGGGCCGACGGACGAACGGGACCGGTTTGGCCGGATCGGAGATGTACTCCTCGAAAGCCGTGTCGCCCGGCTTGGGGGCCTCGCGGCTCAGCTTCAGACCGGCCCGGAGATACAGCGGTTTGCCCTCCCCTTGCGGCGGCCAGGTGGAATAGCGGCGCCACTCGTTCGTGCCGGTCTCGAAGGCCGTGACGGGGGCGACGTCGGCCTTCGGAGCGCCGTCAATCAGGTACTGGGCGAGAAACGGCGCGAGGATCTTCTTGCGGAAGTGGAGCGCCGTGTCGCTGCCGAACTTGACGGCGCCCAGCGAGCTGGCGTTGTTAATCATCTGGCCATGGTGCCACGGGCCGATGACGAAGAAGACCTTGTCGCCGCTGGTGTCCTTCGGCTTGATCGCCTTGTAGACCGCGGGGGCGCCGTAGATGTCTTCCTGGTCCCACAAGCTGTGGACCAACATTACGGGAACTTTCAACGGCTGCGCGGCGAGCAGCTTGTCGACGGCCTGGTCTTGCCAGAACGCGTCGTAGGCGGGGTGCTCGACGAGCTTGTTCCAGAAACCGAGCTGATCGAGTCCGCGGCGCCGGCCCAACTCGCCCGCCGAGACGGCCTGCATCCACATGTCATACTCGTCGTTGTGGCTCCGCCACCACTTTTCCTCGCCCTTGCGCGTGGCGACCTGATTGTAGATCCAACTGACGTTGATCTGTCGAAAGGCCCCGTAGTGGAACCAGTCGTCGCCCATCCAGCCATCGACCATCGGATTCATCGGCACCGACACCTTGAGGGCCGGATGCGGATTGACCAGCGCCATCAAGGGGAGGAAGCCGTTGTAGGAGATGCCCAGGATGCCGACCTTGCCGTTCGTCTCCGGGGTGTTCTTGACAAGCCAGTCGATGGTGTCGAACGTATCCGTCGCATGATCGACCGGCGTCGGGTTCTGCGGGCCGCGCAAGGGGCGATTGACGATGTAATCCCCCTCGGACCCGTGCTTGCCGCGCACATCCTGCACCACGCGGATGTAGCCGCCATCGAGGATCACATCGACGGCGTTGTCGTAACCTTGCAGCACCGGGCCGAGATGCGAACTGTTGGCGTGGCTCGTGAGCCCGTCGGCGCCATAGGGCGTGCGCGTCAGGAGAATCGGCGCTTTCTTCGCGCCTTTCGGAACCAGGATGACGGTGTGCAGCTTGGCGCCATCGCGCATGGGAATCATGGCCGTGCGCCGGACATGGTCGAAGCTTTCGTACTTCGGCTTGAAATTGGCCGGGATCTCGCTCGGCAGTTTCGGGTACACGCCGGGCTGATTCGGCTGGGGTTGGGCCATCGTTGCCGGCAGGGCGAGCAACACCATGGCGAAAAGCGATACAAAAAACGGCACGGCACGCTCGATCGGCTTCATGATTTGTTCTCCCGTTGGGAAAGCCTCGCTGCCATGATATGGCGCGGGCCGTTCCACAGACTCCGAGCGGATTTGGCGACAACGACAATATACTGTTCCAGGCAGCCCAAGCTCTTGCACTCCACGGCTATCCCCGTTTTGTGTACGTTGATTCCAGGTGCTGCAACGGCGTTGCTGCGAAACACGTGGCGGCAAGACGCCGATCTTGCCGTTTCTCGAGAAATTCACGGCAAGATCGGAGCCTTGCCGCCACAAACACGCGTCTCGTACCAAAGCCGTGCTGAGACTGAGCGGCAGCCGCATACTTTCATGGTGACCCATGCCTGACATCCTTCCCGATCTGCTCACCGATGCCCAGACCACCGAGGAGCGCTTTCTGCGGCACATCTTCGTGCGCGATCAGATGGCCGAGTGGTCCAAGCAGCCGCTCATCATGGCCCGTGCCGACGGCGTCCATTACTGGGACGTCAATGGCAAGCGCTATTTCGACGCGCTGTCGGGCATTTACGTCGTGTCGGTCGGCCACAACAACCAACGCGTGTTGTCGGCCTTGCGTGCGCAGCTCGACACCCTGTGCTTTTCGCCGCCGATGCATGGCACCAATCCGATCGCGGTACAACTGGCCAACCTCCTGGCCGAATTGGCCCCCGGCGATTTGTCCGCGGTGAAATTCCAGTGCGGCGGCTCCGAGGTGACCGAAGCCGCGATCAAGCTCTCCCGGCAATACCACCGCCTGACGGGCCATCCAGGCAAATACAAGATCATCAGTCGCTACCTGTCGTGGCATGGCTCCACGCTCGGCTCCCTGTCGGCGTCCGGCCTGAAGTCGCGCAAGACCGTCAACGAACCTTTGGCCCCCGGCTTCATCCATGTCTTCCCGCCGACCTGCTACCGCTGTCCGTTCAAGAAGAGCTATCCGGATTGCGACATCACCTGTGCGACGCTTATCGGCGACGTGATCGAAATGGAGGACGCAGACACGGTGGCCGCCGTGATGGTCGAGCCGATCGGCCACACCGGCGGGATCATCGACCCGCCGCCGGAATATCTGCCGGTGCTGCGCGAACTGTGCGATCGGCACAACGTCCTGTTGATCTTCGACGAAATTATCACGGGGGCGGGACGAACGGGCCATCTGTTCGCCGCCGAGACGTTCGGCGTGGTGCCGGACGTGTTGTGCACCGCGAAGGGATTGTCGGGCGGTTACGCGCCCTTGTCCGCGATGATCTGCCGCGAACCGATCGCCGATGCGTTCTGGGGGCCGCTGTCAGAAAACCCGGGATTTGTGGAGGGACACACGTTCGAGGGCAACCCCATCTCCTGTGCTGCGGGCCTTGCCGTGCTGCGCGAAATCCTGGAGCGCGACCTGTGCGGCAATGCGCGAGCACAGGGCGAGCGGTTGCGGGCCGGCTTCGAGCGGCTGGCGCGGAAATACGGCGTCATCGGCGATATCCGCGGCAAGGGGCTGCTCATGGGCATCGAGTTCGTGCGCGATCTGAAGACGAAGGAACCGTTCGCGGCGCAGACGGCGTTCGGTGTGCGCGTTGGAAAACGGGCGTTGGCGCATGGCCTGTTGTGCCGTTTCGACCCGAACTGGCTAGCCTTCGGTCCGCCCCTGGTGATCACAACGGAGCAGTTGGAGGAGATGCTGGCGGTGCTCGACCGCAGCATCGGCGAAACGCTCGCGGAGTTGAACGGCGCAGCTTGACTTCATCGCTGTGCCGAACGGGCTGCAGGTTTCGCCGGCCGGCCTGGTGACATGGCGTGTGCCCAGCGAATATGCCGATGCCGGCAGCGATTTCGTCCTGTCGGTGCGCAGTGCGTCGGGGCAGGAGACATTTCAAACGTTCACGATTCGGCTGCTGGACGATTGAAGTGAAGAAGGGGTGGGTGACCGGACTCGAACCGGCGACAACCAGATCCACAATCTGGAGCTCTAACCAACTGAGCTACACCCACCATGCGTGCGCCGCACTTTTTCATCATAAAGCAAAGCCCCGGTTTGGCAAGATTGTTCTGCCGTTCTGCTTCCGGCTTGCAACGTCGCTTTTCTTGAAGTGCCGTCTCGCTACAATTCCCCAGCGATCGGACAGTCGTAGGACAGGCAGCCTTGC